>JAPVSP010000515.1:0-3488 GCA_047519685.1 Chloroflexota bacterium | reverse complement strand
GAGCGTGATGTTCACGGAGGCATGCCCGAGCCGCTCGCTGACGATCTTCGGGTGGACGCCGGAGCCGAGCATCAGGGTCGCGTGGGCGTGTCGGAGGTCGTGGATGCGGAGGCCGGGCATGTCGGCGGCTCGAGCGATCGTCGCCCAGGTCCGGGCGAGGTTGCCTGGCTCGATCGGCGTCCCGACCCCGGTCGCAAACACGAGGTCCCGGTCGGCATAGGCCGGCCCGGCGAGCAGCTTCGCCTCGGCCTGTCGCACGCGCTGCTGCCGGAGGACGGCTACGGCGTCCACTGAGAGCGCGATGGACCGCCGCGAGAGCCGCGTCTTCGGCTGCCTGAACACGATCCCCTGGCCGACGATCCGCTGCGCCGTCTGCTGGATGTGGAGGGTCGCGTCGGGGAGGTCGACGTCGGACCACCGGAGGCCGAGCAGCTCGCCGCGACGCATCCCCGTCAGGAGCGCGAGTCGGACGAACGATCCGAACTGGGTGGCGTCGCCGGCCGCCATGACCGCGCGCGCCTGCTCCGGCGTCATGGCCCGGATCTCGCGTCGAGCAGGTCGCGGCGACTCGACGGCATCGGCCGGATTGCGAATGAGGAGCTGCCAGCGGACGGCCTGCCGGAGCGCGGCATGGAGGATCTGGTGGTACCGCTGGACCGAGCGCGCTGACAGGTGACCGAGCATGCGGGTGTAGAGGCTCTGGATGTGCGAGGGCCGGAGGGCGACGAGCTCGAGCGAGCCGAAGGCCGGCACGAAGTGGACGCGGATCGTGTCGCGGTAGGTGGCAAGCGTCTTCGGGGCGAGCGAGGGCTCGACGTAGTCGCGGAGCCACTGGTCGAGATATGCGGCGACCGTGAGGCGACCGACCGGTCGCTCGACGCCCGTGTCGCGCTCATGGAGGAGCTGGACGAGCAGTGCCTCGGCCTCGCGCTTCGGGCCACGGACCGCTCGGCTGAACTGGCGCCGTCGAGCCGTGACGGGGTCGGGACCGAGGTCGACGACGACCGTCCAGCTCGAGCGGCTGCGTTTGACGATGCGTCCGGGCATGTCAGCTCTCCTGTCGGTCCCGCCGCGCTCGGTAGGCCCTGCTCTTGCAGGCATCTGAGCAGTAGCGGCGATTGGTCCTGGCGACTGCGGGGTCGAGTTCGAAGAACTGGCCGCAGGTCGCACACGCTCGGTATTGCTTCTGGCCATCGACGGCGAGCATGAACTGGAGCCACAGCGCGCCGAGAAGTGTCGGGGCGATGATCTTGAGGGCGAGGGGACGGTCGCGGTCCGGCGTCATCACGACCCGGGCGGCGCACTCCGGTCGGTTCATGGGGAAGACCATGAAGTAACCAGCGAGGTCGCGGGCAGCCGAGAGGTCGCCGCTCTCTCGAAACGCATCCCATCGCTCAATCGCTGCGGCGAGAGTTGTTCGCTCCTCGCGCCACTGGAACACCGGCTCCCCGGACACGACCCTTCCGTTCGACAACCGCCCCTCGACGCCCGGAATACCGAGACGACTGTTTCGGGAGGCGAACCCAGGGAGGTCGTCGTCGGAGAGGTTCGCGAACGTCCTGAAGAGCCCGCTACCGCGGCTGCCCTCCAGCGGTCTCACCCACTCGGTGATGGGCGCTCGCATGCCCTCGGTCGCGAGCCGATCGACGAGAAGCAGCTTCGGCTGATCCGGAGGGCCATCCCATTCGATCACAACCCCGATGTGGATCACGAGCTCGAGGACGATGCCGCGCTCGGCCGACGCACCCGGGAGATCGTCCAGGCGTACGCCCGGGTCAGGCTCGACCGTGAGATCGAGCGGAGAGGGCTCTCACGATGTGGAGGTGCGTCGTGAGCGACTCCGAGGCCCTGGCCGCCGCCGTAGCTTGGGCGTCCGCCCGACTCCACGCGATGCGGCTCCTCCACCGCTGGATCGACCCCCTGCCGTGGAGCGTCCCCATCCCCTTGTCGCCCGAGGAGCGGAGAGCGCTGGACCTGCTCCAGACCTTGCAGCGGCCGGGGAGGCCGTCATGAGCGCGCTCCTGGTCGGCTATGCCTCGCCCGAGCCGTGCGGGGCGTGGGTCATCGGCGACGGCGACCACCGCTGCATCAAGCCGGCGACCGGCATCCGGGATGGCTTGCTCGTCTGTGGGACCCACGCGAAGGCGGCTGGCGTCTGGTGGGCGGGACGGCATCGCGAACCGACGATCGTAGAACCCGAACACCCGATCGATCCGAAGCTCGAGGAATGGCGAGCGGTCATCCGTGGCGGCGCCGAGCGCGACCGGCGGCAGCCGTGAGCGCCCGCAAGGCGGCTACGGTCCCCGAGGCTGTGGCCATCATCCAGGCGGGAGTCGTCACAGTTCTCGGGGACCGCGACATCCGACACCGTGCTTGGCTCCGCTTCACCGACGACCAGACGTTCCCCGATGAGTGCGAACCCATCGCCGAGCTGGCATTCGAGGCGGGCTACATCGTCGCGATGGGTCACATCGGCGAATTGCTCGAGGGCTTCGGGTAAGCGCCCGGTAAGCGCCCGCTAGCATCCGGCGACGGCCCCGGCGCTGCGCGTCGACGACGATCCTGGTCCTGGGGGACCCGGCCAGTCGAGCGGCTGCGTCCTGGGCTGCAACATCAGCCCGGTCGTCGCGTCCCACCAACCGAAGGAGGGCTCGCGATGGACGACGGCTGGGTCTGCGGTTCGTGCCACTCGATCAACCGAGCCAGGACCGGCCGCTGCTACAGCTGCAGGCAGAGCCGCTCGGATGCCAAGGCCCCCGGCGACGAGATCCCGGCATCGGCTCAGGACAGCCTCCTCGGTCTGGGCGGGGCGGTGACCATGGTCTGTCCAGCCTGCGGGACGCCCCGGCTCGGTTGGTCGCGACTGTGTCGGTCCTGCGGGCTGAGCTTCGACGAGCTGGCGGTCAACCAGGTCGTGGAGGCGGCGTCCGACGGCCCCGGGTCGCTCACCCGGCTGCTCCTCGGCCGGCTGCCAGTGCTCATCCCGGGCCTGCTCCTGCTCGCGGCCGCGCTCGTCGTCATCGCGCTCCTCCCGTCACATCCTGCACCTCGAGATCTCGCGGTACCGCCGACGGCCGAGATCTGGTTCGGCTCGAGCTATTCCACCGAGACGTTCGAGCTGACGGATCGACGCACCACTGTTCGGGTCGGCGAGCCGGTCGCTCTCGTGGCGCACCTGTCGAAGGGGATCGGCCCTGGTGAGGCTCGACTCACCGCGTATCGCAACGGCGTCCTCGTCGCCAACGAGCCGATTGACTCGATCAAGGGCGACGGGGAGATCCTCGCCGGTCGGCTCATGCCGCTGCGGGTGACCGGGTTCTACGCGGTCACGATCACCGATCTTGCGGGGAACGGACTCGCCGATGGCTCCCTGTCCGTCACGCAGTAGGCATCGGGTGGCCCGGCCAGCGGAGCGGGGGCATCCAGGGCTGCCCCGGTGCCCCACGAGCACGGACCAGACGGACAAGCCATCCGACCCTAGCGCACGG
>JAPVSP010000514.1:0-1799 GCA_047519685.1 Chloroflexota bacterium | reverse complement strand
GCGAACGGGCCGCCGAGGCCGTTGGCCGAGCGGCTGTCGAGGATCCGGGCCGGGCTGAGCGGAGTGAACGGGACGGCCGAGGCGCTCGGAGGAGCCACGACCGCCGATGTCAGGACCCCCGTAACGCCGGTCTGGACCTCGCCGGTGGTCGCTCCGGGGCGGACCACCAGGGATCTGTGGAAGCCGGCGCTCGGCGTGTCCGGATCCGAGTACGGCTGGTACCCGGGACTCCGGACGGACGGGAACGCGAACGTGTTCCCGTGCGCATACGGCGCGTCCTGCCAGACCTGCTGGATCGGCTGCTGGGTCGACAGCAGCGGCGCGAAGTAGGCGCCCGGATCCCAGTACGTCTCCGCGATGACGGCCGCGGCACCCGCGGTGATGAACCCGGCCGCGTAGTTGTCGATCCGCTGCTCGGCGACATCCAGCGTGGGATCGGGTTGCCCGGGCTCGGAGCTTCCCGCGGAGTAGCAGAGGTGGCTGAGGATGACGACCGCGTTCGGGGCGAGCTTGACCTGGTTGGCGATGTACCACTCGCCGTAGTAGGTCGTGACGGTGTCGCCCTGGCCGGCCACCGCATTGAGGCCGAAGCCATCCTGGCTGTAGACCCACAGGGATGACCGGTACGGACTCGGATAGCCGTTGCCGTGCCCGAAGTAGAGGACGATCGACGCGCCCTGCAGCGCGGTCCTGACCGCGTCCCAGGTGGCGTCCGGGCTGTAGACCTTGACGACGTTCGACGTGTACTTCAGGGCCTCGGCGGCCGCCGTGTCCGCGTACTGGCGGTACGTCGAGGTCATGTCCTGGGTCGCCCCGACGATGATCACGACCTTGGGCTCGGCGGCGACGGCCACGGTGCTCGCCGGCGCGGCGTAGCCCGCGGCGACGAGCAGGCCAAGGGCGAGGGTGGCGACGGTCTTCCGCAAGGGAGAGCTCCAGCTGCACGCTCCGCCTCGCCCGCGCACGGTGGGCGAGAAGGGGTCTCGGGACTGCGCCAGGAGCCTCTCGCGAGCGGTGAGCCGACTCAATCGCGGGATGGTCCCCGCCGCCCGTAGCCCCATCGTCCCCTGGCGGGCGGGTCCGGCCCGGTCCGGTGCGGTGGGGGTGGGAGACGGGCGCGCGACGCTCGCAGGAACCGGTGTGGCCCGGCACCGACCGCGTCACGCGGCGGCCGACGGCTCCGTCCCAGGCGGCCTCGCTCGGGGACGCCGCGCGTCAGGCTCGGAGGCGCACCACGAGCTCCGCGAGGGACGGGTTCGAGCGGTCACGGCCGGACAGGATCGGCCGGCCGTCGGGCGTCGCGCGGAGCGTCGGCCAGGGGACCGCCGCGAGGGGGTCGTCCCAGGCGAAGCCCAGCTCGTCGCTGCCGTCGTACTCGTTGGTCACGAGGTACAGGAGCTCGAGCGGCTCGAGCGCCAGGAAGCCGTGGGCGACCCCGGCCGGGATCGCGACCCAGTCGTCCGCATCCAGGACGAGCGTCTCGATGTCGGGTCGTGCCGCTCCGGCGAGCATGGGCCGGACGTCCACGAGGGCGACGAAGGCTCGACCGTCGAGCGCCACCCAGTGGTCGAGCTGCTTCCGGTGGACGTGGAGTCCGCGCAGCACGCCGGCCGACGAGGTCGAGACGTTGCCCTGGACGAACGCCGCGCCCGCCCGCCCGGCCTCGTCCGGACGGAGGTCCGGGTACCAGCTCGCCCGCCAGACCTCGCGGAACGCCCCGCGCTCGTCGCCGTGCCGGTCGAGCCGGCCCAGCCGCACGCCCGGCAGCCTCGAGCCGCTCACCGGCCGCTCCGAGCCCG
>JAPVSP010000513.1:0-1979 GCA_047519685.1 Chloroflexota bacterium | reverse complement strand
GTCCACGACCCGACGAGCAACTTCAAGCTCTACTCCCGCCGCTTCCTGGACTCGGTGACGATCGAGAGCCGGGCGGGCTTCGAGCTGGCGCTCGAGCTCACCGTCAAGGCGACGATGGGCGGCCGGCGGCTCGCGGAGCTGCCGACGACCTGGCGCGACCGGACCTCCGGGCAGAGCAACTTCCGGCTGCGGGCCTGGCTGCCCCACTACCTCCACTGGTACCGGCTGGCGTTCGCCTGGCGGCTCGGGCGGATCGCTCGCCTCGGCCGGCGTCCGGGGCCGGCGAGCGGACGAGCGGGACCCGAGCACCCGGTCCGCTGAGGCGGCGCGTGCTCGACCGCCTCCGGCTGTCGCTCGACGACGTCTGGGCCTTCCTCGCGGTCGGCCTGCCGGTCCTCGCGGCGCTCCTCGCGCCGATGTCCACGGTCGACCTGGCCTACCAGGTCCGGGCCGGCCAGCTGATGCTCGACTCGGGCGCGATCGTCCGGTCCGACCCGTTCACGTTCACGGCGGGAGGCGCTCCCTGGCTCGACCAGCAGTGGGGGGCGCAGCTGATCCTCGCGCTCGGGTATGGGGCGGCGGGTTGGGCCGGGCTTGCGGTGCTCCGGGCCGCCCTGGTCGGGCTCGTCTTCGGGCTCGTCTTCGCGGCTTCCCGTCTCGCGGGTGCGCCGACCCGCGTCGCCGCGCTCCTGACGCTCCTGGGCTTCCTCGTCTCGGTCGCAACGCTCGCGTTCCGCGCCCAGCTGCTCGGGATGGTCTGCTTCGCCCTTGCGCTCGTGCTCGTGGCCGGGCGCGAGCGCTGGCGCCGGTCGTTGTGGCTCGTCCCGCTCGTGATCCTCGCCTGGGCGAACGTCCACGGCAGCTTCGTGCTCGGGCCGGCACTCGTCGGTGCCGCACTGCTCGACGACCTGCTCGCGCACCGTCCGAGGGTCCGGGAGACGACGACGGTCCTGGTGGCCTCGCTCGTCGCGACGGCGCTCACGCCCTTCGGCCCCTCGGTCTGGGGCTATGCGCTCAGCCTCTCGATGGACCCGCAGATCCGCCAGCTCGTCACGGAGTGGCAGCCGACGTCACCGCTCTCGTTCGTCGGCGCCACGTTCTTCGGCTCGGTCGTCCTGGCCGCCGTGACGGTCGTCGTGCTCGCCCGACGGCGCTTGCCGAGGCTCGTGAGCCCGTGGCTCCTGTGGCTCCTCGGGCTCGCCGTCCTCGGAGCTGTCGCTCAGCGGGGCATCGCCTGGTGGGCGCTCGGTGCGCCAGTGGTCGTTGCGGGGTTGCTGGCAAGGGCGCCTGAGGCCGTCCGTGGCCCGACAGTCACCTCGACGCCGCGGCCCTCGCGCCGAGGCTCGGACCGACGGTCGCGCCCGCTGTCCGGCCGCTCCCTCGTGAATGGAGCACTGGTCCTCGTCCTGACGCTCGCCGGGTTCGTCCTGCTGCCGAGCTGGCGCGAGGGCGACCCGCTCTACGGCCCCACGGGCCTGCTGGTCGATGCGCCGCGCGGCGTGACCGACGCACTTCGGGCGGCCGCGACCCCGACCGACCGCCTGTTCGCCGCACAGTCGTGGGGATCGTGGTTCGAGCTTGTCCTCCCCGGCGTGCCCGTCTTTGCCGACTCGCGGATCGAGGTCGTCCCGGCCGCGGCCTGGAGCGACTACCTGGCGATCTCGGGCGCGGAGGCGGGCTGGAGCGACCGGCTCGACCGCTGGAAGGTCACGCTCGTCGCGGCCTCGAAGGCCGACCAGCCCGCGCTGATCGCGGCGCTCGACGGGAATCCCCGCTGGCGGCGGCTCCACGTGGACGATGAAGGTGCCGTCTTCATCCGCCGCGGGGTGACGCCCTAGTCGACGTAGAGAGGTCGGCGCCCACCGTACGTCGTTGGCAACCCAGGTCTGAGCCGCGGGAGTTGCCGCAGGGCAGGGCCGGGTGATGTTGAACCCCCGGACGACCGTCGCAGCCGCTCGCGGCCTGCTCGGAGTCGACGG
>JAPVSP010000512.1:0-8538 GCA_047519685.1 Chloroflexota bacterium | reverse complement strand
CGTGATGGCCACCCGCTCGGGAAGCGTCGACCCCGGGCTGGTCCTCTGGCTCGAGGAGCACGTCGGGATGCCACCGGCCGAGCTGGCCGCCACGCTCGAGCACCGGTCCGGCCTGCTCGGACTCGCGGGGACGGCCGACATGCGGGTCATTCTGGCCGGGGCCGAAGCCGGGGAGCCCGAGGCGACCCTCGCGCTCGAGGTGTATCTCCACCGCCTCCGGGCCGGCATCGCGGCGATGACCGCGTCGCTCGGTGGCCTCGATGCCCTCGTCTTCACCGGCGGGGTCGGCGAGAACGCGGGCGTCGTGCGCCAACGGGTGGCCGGCGACCTCGCCTACCTTGGGGTGGCGATCGACCCCGTCCGGGACCGGGACGAGCTCGGCGACCGCGAGATCGGCGCGGCCGGCGCTCGGGTCAGCGTCCTGGTCGTGGCGGCCCGGGAGGACCTGCAGATCGCCCACGAGGTCCGCGCGGTGCTGGCGCACGGGCCGGCCATCTCGTCCCGAAGTGGGTAGACGCGAGCGACCGCAAAGCGGCACCATGCACACATGGCCTCCGGCAGGAGGCCGCGGCATCCGCGCCCATGCGGATCGGCCCATCGCGGGCACGACCCGACCGACCGCGTCCCGATGGTGGACGTCTGCGAGGAGGGGACGCGCTTGATCTGGGACTTCGAGCGCTCGATCGCCGCTCGACTGATCGCGTGGTCCGGTCTCAGCCTGGTCGCCGGCACGCTCCTGGTCTGGTTCGGCGAAGGGGTGGTCCGGGGCTTCGGGCTGCAGTCCGCCATCTGGGGGACGATCGACGGGATCGTTGGGCTGGTCGCCGCGCGCCGCACCATGCGTCATCCGTCGCGCGCCCCGGACCGGGCCGGGCGGGAGCGTGAGGCCGCCTCGCTCACCCGCGTCCTGTCCATCAACGCCGCCCTCGAGGTCGCCTGCCTGGTCCTCGGGATCGCGCTCTTCGTCGGACCCGGATCGCGAGACGGGTTCATCGCCGGGAATGGCCTCGGCGTCGTCGTCCAGAGTTCGTTCCTCCTGGTCTTCGACCTCCTCCACGCTCGCGGAGTCCCGCGCCGCGAGATCGTCGCGCCGCCGATCGCCGCGTTCGAGGCGCCGGAGCATCGAGCCTTCCGGCTGCGCGGGACCCGCGGCACGGCGGTGCTGGTCCACGGCTTCGGCGCCACGCCCGACGAGATGCGCGCGCTCGCAGAGGAGCTGAATGCCGACGGCTGGAGTGCCGACGTCCCGCTCGTCCCCGGCTTCGGGCCCGACCTGCCCCGCCTGCCCGAGACCAGGTTCAGCGACTGGCTGGCGGGTGTGGAGGGGGCGGCCCGGGCCGCCGTGGAGCGGACGGGTCGACCGTTCCTGCTCGTGGGGCACTCGATGGGCGCGGCGCTGGCGCTTCGAGCGGCCGAGTCGATCGGGGCGGACGGCCTCGTCCTGCTGGCCCCCTTCTGGTGGGATGAGCCCGGCTGGCAGCGCTTCCTGGCGCCGATCGCGCGGGTGTTCCTGCCGGCCGGATTCCGGCCGTTCCGGCAGATGGACCTCGACGACCCCAAGGTCCGCGCGAGCCTGTCCGCCTTCCTCGGCGGCCTGGACATCGACGACCCGGCCATCCGCGCGATGCTGCACGACCTGGCGGTCCCGCTGAGCTTCGTCGGCAGCATCCGCGACGGGACCCGCCGGGCGACGGCGGGTGCTGGCAGGATCGAGGGCGACGTGCTGGTCATCCAGGGCGTCCGCGACGACGTCGTCCTGCCGGATCGCACACGCCGGCTCGTCGCGGGGTTCGGTCGTCCGGTCGGCGTCCTCGAGGTCGATGCCGACCACGCCGTGGCCGAGCCGACGAGCGGGGCGTGGGAGGCCGTCCGCGACGCTGTCCTCGCCCACGCCAGGGCGCTGCTGGCCGACAGGAGGCTGCCGGCCGAGCGCGAGCTCCCCGAGGCTGGCCCCGTCCTGCCCGACGCCGGGCTCGAGCTGCGCGAAGCCGAGTTCGCCGGCGACGGCGGGGTGCTCGACCGCCGTCTCTCGAGCTGAGGCAGGGCGTCACGAACGTCCGCCCGGTGGGCTGACGGCCCGAAACCGCCGGCCCCGCCGGTTCGTATCGGTCTCCATCGGCCCGCTACGCGGCCGGGCCCGGATGGAGGGAGCCTCCCATGATCCGAGCGCTTGGACCCGCCGGCCACTCGGGCCTCACCGGCCAGGCGGCCCGTGCGGTCCCGCTGCCTGTGGGCTACGGGGCCGTGCCATCGTCGAGCGCCGCCTGGACCGTCTCGACGTGAAGGTCGCGCAGGAAGCGAAGCTCGGCGCGCACCTCGCCGGCGAGGATGGCAGGACGGACACCGGCGAGGCCAACGGCCAGGGCCTCGACGACGTCCCGTTCGTCGCGACTCCCTGACCGTCCGCCGGTCGTGGATCGGCGGTCGTCACGCCCGGCGGAGCGGGGGACTCGGCACCTCGCTCCGCCACCAGCGTGCCCGGCGACGCGGCGCCGAATGCGACACTCGGAGGTGTCCGCCCGGACGACGGCCCTAGGAGCCCGCTCCGATCGGCTCCAGATCGATCATCCGCACCTGCCGCGTCCGCCCGGCCTCGGTCCGCACGGAGGCGGCCGGGATCACGCCGCCGGCGAACCTCTCGATCACCGCCGCCTCCCCGCTGTAGAGGCCCGTCCCGACGATGCGGACCCGGTCGCCGATCCGGAAGCCTGGGCGGCCGGTGGCGGCGTCGAGGTCGATCGAGACGACGCTCGAGCCGTATTGGGGGCCGGGCCCGCCCGCGGAGCGCGGCTTGTTGTCGGTCCGGGGCGGCGGATAGGTGACCTTGCGTTTGCGCACGGTGGGGCGGTCCTCGCTTCAGCGGTGGGTGATCCCCGCGGGCTCCGCCGGGAGCCGCGGGCGACCAGCATAGTCGGTCGCGGCTGGCTTCTGGTCGGCCCCAGCCGCGAGGTGGTCTCGGGGTCGCGTCTGACGAGTCCCGGGCGCTGGCGATGATAGGTCACCGACTGCGAGGGCACCAACCCTCACAATGAGACCTCGATCGCCGTCAACCCGGCGGACCCGCTGAACGTCATCGGGGGCGCGAACGACTACCAGCTCGGGCTGGATCCCGGCGGGCACGTCAGCGAGACCCTGCTCTCGCGCGCCCACGTGTCGTTCGACGGCGGCCGGACCTGGTCCGAGTACCCGCTCAACGCGAACGCGGCGTACCAGGCGACCGGCGATCCGGCGGTCGCCTTCGACGCGACCGGCCACGCCAACTGCGCGACCCTGGGCTTCCGCTTCGTCGGCCCGACCAACGCGCAGTCGCCGGACGTCCTCGTCGGCAACTCCGGGGACGGCGGCAGGACGTGGGTCACGAGCGTGGTCGCGTCTGGCAGCGGCGTCTTCACGAGCGTCGGCGACCTGCTCGACAAGGAGTACATCACCGCCTGGGGCCACGGCAACGCGCTCGTCACCTTCGGCGACTTCCGGCTGGGGCAGATGGGCGCGTTCGTCAGCGCCCGGATCTTCAGCACGGTCACCCACGACTTCGGGGCGACCTGGTCGATGCCGACGCTCATCTCCGGCGCCCTCGACGAGGCGTTCGCCTCGGTCCCGACCGCCGCCGGCGCCCGCGGACCCGTATGCGGCCAAGACGAACTCCGACGTCATCGTCAGCCAGTCCGAGGACAGCGGCCGGACCTGGTCCGCGCCGGTGGCGCTGACGCTCAGCGGTGATCAGTGGATGCCCTGGGGCGCGTACGACCCGAGCGGGAAGCTGCGGATCGGCTTCTTCGACCGGCAGTACGACCCGGCGAACCACATGGACGGCTACACGCTCGCGACCGAGACGTCGGCCGGCTCGCTGAGCTTCACGACGACCCAGATATCGACCG
Source organism: Chloroflexota bacterium (assembly GCA_047519685.1). GTDB lineage: Bacteria > Chloroflexota > Limnocylindria > Limnocylindrales > CSP1-4 > JAPVSP01. Next base: position 4,660 of record JAPVSP010000512.1, on the reverse strand, counting down.
GGCTGTCGGACCCGACGAAGGGCAGCCGGTGGTCCGCCCGCAACGTCAACGCCGACTTCCCGTTCGCCAACGCCTTCCGCGGCGATTACGCGACCATCGCGATCCACCCGTCCGGCGGGGTCGTCGCCCACTGGATGGACCTTCGCAAGGCTGCCAGCTTCGCGGGTCGGACTGGCCACGGCGAGGACGCCGTCTTCGCCGCCGTCCCCTGGCACCTCGCAGGGTGCCCGCTCCGTCGAGGGCGGGCACCCTGCGCCGATCGGGTCAGGCGCGTCGCCTGCCCCGCCGCCTGTCCGGGGGCTCCTCGGCCCGCCTTGCCTGGGTGTCGAGGATCTGCTTGAACCCCTTCGCCAGGCCGCTCCGCATGAGGGCGCGCCCGCCCGATGAGAGGTCGTGGTCGCGGCGGCGCGCCCTGGCGGCTTCGCGCGGGTCGAGCTCCATGTCGAGCTCCGATCCCGTCTCGCCGTCGAGCTCCGGCCCGCTGTCGAGCTCCGGCCCGCTGTCGAGCTCGCTCGGGTCGTCCGTCATGGGTCGAGCGTCCACCCCGGCGGGGCTGAGGTCAAGGGGGACCGGGGCGGACGACCCGCCCCGGTCCCGAAGCGCTCCTAGCCGGCGAGGGCCTCCATCTGGCCGATCAGAGCCCAGCCTTCGGCGACCATCGCGCGGGCGCTCACCTCGTCGAGCTGGCGGCCGCCGAACTCGGACGCCTGCAGCGCAGCCTGGATCCGTTCGACGAGCCCGTCGCGCTGGGTGCCCAGGGCCTCGAGCTGCGTCTCGAGCGAGACGTACGTCGCGTCGCCCGGGTCGTTCGACTCGACCGCCCGGGTCGACACCTTGAGGCTCGCGAGCCCGAAGGAGCCGACGGCGGCGTCGAGCTGCTTGAGGACCTCGCCGAGCGCGTCGCGGCTGACGACGTGGCCGCGCAGCGACGGCGGGAGAGCCGTGGTCGTGAGGGCCTCCCAGAGGACTCGCCCGTCGTGGGCATAGTCGTCCTGCAGGCCGGTCAGCGCCATCAGCGTCGGACGCACGTCGGTGTGGTCCGACCAGGTCGAGCCGTCCACGCCGAGGTGACGAACGCCCGGCCCGACGAGCCCCAGCCAGGTCGTGTTGATGTCCGATGAGACGTCCCCGTGGTTCCAGGCGAAGCCGGGCTGCTCGGTGACGCACGGGGAGTTGCAGTTCGGCGCGCCGGCGAAGAGGAAGTAGTCGGGCAGCGCGAAGTCGGTGAAGGTCGGGGTCCGTGCCGGGTCGTCCGTGACCATGTGGAGGACGCGCTCCTCGATCGGATCGGCCAGGTACTGGGTGATGCGGTCGGTCGCCCCCGTCAGCGGGTTCAGCGCGCTGAGCTGCCCGGTCGCCCGCTCGAAGGCGCGGGTCGCCGCGGCGTCGCGGGCCGGGTTCCCGGTGATGTAGACGGTGGGGGCCGAGTCCGAGTGGACCCTGAACGGGGTCGTGACGTTCTGCTGGGTCGCCAGCAGGCCGGCCATGTTCGCGTTGAGCTCGCCGATCTGGGAGTACGTGCACGGGACGTGCACGCCGTCGCAGTCGGCCGGGCTCGGTGCGCCGCCGACGAAGTGGTCGCCCTCGTCCGCCGTGACGACGAAGAGGGTGTTGGCCGGCGTGATCCCGTCCGCCTGCAGCCGGTCGAAGAAGGCGGCGAACGCGTCGTCATATGCCTTGAGGGCGGCGACGTAGCCCGACTGGCCGGGACCGTACGCCGGGCCGCTCGGATGGGCGTCATGCGCGTCGCTGATGTAGGCGTACGTCACCGGCACGCCGTGCTCCTGCATCGCGGCCACGTACGAGAGCGAGACCGCCGCCGACATCCCGTCGAAGCCCGGGAAGCCCACGTGCCCCGCCGGATCCTGGATGACGTTGCCGGACAGGTCGGTCAGGGGCCCGCTCGCGATCTGCGGGGCCACGTACCTGTGGCCGAACAGCGCCTGGTAGCCGGCGTAGCCGCCTGGCTCGTCGGGCAGCCGGTCGGGCTCGCCGCCGTTGGCCGTCGAGCAGAGCGATGCGTCGGCCGCGCAATGCACGCCGATCCCGACGAAGTCGGCGAAGGCCTGGCCCGGGTTCGCGGCGACCTCGGCGGCCTGGGGCGACGAGGCGCCGAACACGGTCGGGATGTCGGTCGCCGTGTTCTCGAGCACGGTGTTGGCGGTCGCGACCATCCCGACGTTGCAGCCGGCGCGGGTGAAGGGGACCCACGGTGCCGGCGCGTTCTTGCCGTCCGCGGTCAGCATGTTGTAGCGGGTGTCGCTCGGGGTGGAGGTCGTCGGGTCGAAGATGGGGTCCGTCCAGTAGGCGAACGAGACCCCGACGTTGCTCGTGCCGTTCGGGTTGAAGTACCGGAAGCTGTTGCTGACCGGCACGCCATGGCGATCGCCGTAGACGCCCGTCAGGGTGGTCAGGATGTCGGTCGCGGTATGCGCGATCAGGGGCGTGTGGTGGTCGGTCAGCAGGACGCCCTGGGACTCGAGGAAGTCGAGCAGGTGGGGCATCTGCTCGAGGTCGCTGGGCACGTTCGGCAGGTCGCGCGTGAAGTGCAGGTTGTCGAACTGGATCTGGATGACGTGGCTGACGGCGCCGGCGGCCGTCCCGAGCCGGCATGCGCCGGCGTCGTCGGGACCGGTCCCGGCGGCACCCGGGGCGGCGGCCAGGCCGATGGCCGAGGACGTGAGCGTGGCGACGACGGTCAGGGCCACCGCGAACGCGGCGGCGCGCTGCGATAGATGGGCCATCTCCTCCTCCGGGGGACACAGACGGGGTGAGACGGATGTCGCCGACACCGGGCCACGCCGGCCTCGGCGCGAGGGTCAGCTCGTCGACCGGCGCGATCGGTCGCTGACCGACGAAGGCCTCGGTGGATGGGGCATCGGCGATCCTCCTTGGGACGCAATCGTCGCTCGCCCTGATGGGCCGCGGCGGAACGGGGAGGGAGTCTCCGTCGGCGTTCGTGCGAGCCTACACCGCCGACCCGGTCCGGCCAAGCCCGACCGGGTTCCGCTCACCCCGTTCGGGTTCCGGCCATGCCGGCGGGCCCGTCACAGCCGCTCGATGGGATGGGTCTCAGTGTCCGACGCCACCGCCGCGCGGGCGGGTGCATGATGGTCCGGCGCGATCGTCGCCGGCGCCGGGAGCCTCGCGCCAGGGAGGCATCGTTGAGCCAGACATCGCCGACGCCGGACCCCACGGTCGTGCGCCCGCCCAGCCGGTCGGTCGAGCGCCCCGGCGTCCCTTCCCAGCTCGCCCCATTCCATGTCGGCCGCCTGACCGTCCTTCGCCGACGCCTGACCGAGATCGTCCTGGCTCCGGTCTACGCCGTGTATCTCCGGCGCCTCCGGAGCGCCGTCCGGCAATGGCCCATCCCGGGACACGTCGCGCTCATCATGGACGGCAACCGACGATGGGCCGCCCGCGAGGGGCTCCTTCCAGGGGTCGGGCATCGTCGCGGGGCCGAGAAGGCGCTCGAGCTGCTCGATTGGTGTGCTGACCTCGGCGTTCGTGAGGTCACCCTGTGGGCCCTGTCCCTGGAGAACCTCGACCGCTCCGCAGATGAGGTCGGGGCGATCACCGACGTCGCGGCCGAGTCGCTGTCAGCGATGGTCGAGGGACGCCGCCGGACTCGCGTCCCGGTCCACCTGAGGGTCATCGGCCGCGAGGAGGTGCTGCCGGAGCGTCTCCGGCGCACCGTCGAGGAATCCCGGGCGCTCTCGCGCGCCGACGGCGTCCTCCAGGTCAACGTGGCGCTGGCGTACAGCGGCCGCGACGAGCTCGTGGAGGCGTGTCGCGCCGCGGTGCGCGAGCTGCTCGAGGCAGGCACGCCCGTCAACGGGCTCGCCGACGCGCTGACGCCCGAGGTCATCGCCCGTCACCTGTACACCCGCGGCAGCTCCGATCCCGATCTGATCATCCGGACGAGCGGCGAGGTGCGTCTGAGCGGCTTCCTGCCGTGGCAGAGCGTCTACAGCGAGTACTACTTCTGCGAGGCCTACTGGCCCGCCTTCCGCGAGATCGACTTCCTGCGGGCGATCCGCACCTACCAGCTGCGCTCGCGACGCTTCGGCCGCTGACCGCCCGCGTCGCCTGGGGCGCGGGTCGAGATCCCCTGAACGAGAAGAGCCCCGGCCATCCGTCGGCCGGGGCTCCTCGTGCGCGGCGGCTAGACCGAGTTGCCGACGTTGCTGAGGATCGAGCTGACCTGGCTCCCCAGGAAGATGAGGGCGACGATCGCGACGATGGCGATGAGCGCGAGGATCAGTGCGTACTCGGCCAGGCCCTGGCCGACCTCGCCGCCGAGACGCCGCCGTCCGACGTCGAGCAGCCTGGACAACAGCTCCATTCGAGTCTCCTTCCCGACCGACCCGGGATCGAGCGAACGCTCGGGCTCCCTCGGCAGCCTGCGCGTCCCCGTGCGCCCCGGCCACCCCTCGATGGTCCGACTCGCGGCCGGGGACTTTCGTTTCCGGAAGGCAACCAAGGCCTCTGTATAGTCGGCCACATGAAGGACGATCGCACGGTCGCCGCACTCGAGCGGGTCGCCTATGGCGCGGTCGCCGTCACGGCGCTCGCGCTCGGTGAGGTCGGGCTCGATATCACCCTCCCACAGTGGCGCGTCCTCGTCGTGGTGGGCGGCCGGCCGGATGGCGCGACCGTG
>JAPVSP010000511.1:0-1805 GCA_047519685.1 Chloroflexota bacterium | reverse complement strand
TGGACCAACCAGGACAGCATCGGTCACTCCGCGACCCTCGATGACGGCTCATGCGACACGGGCGTGCTCGATAACCTGGCGGTCGGCGTCCTGAGATTCGACTCCGCCGGGACGTTCGCCTATCACTGCAAGATCCACCCGACCATGACCGGCAAGATCGAGGTCACCGGCTGACGGCGAGCCCGGAGGGCGCCCGGCACAGGGCTGGCGCGGCCGCGGAGCGTCAGGGCGAGGCGGCCGAGGCTAGCCGGCCCGGCGGGCGACGAAGAGGGTCGCGCCCGACGGCAGGTCGATGACCTGGGGCTCGGCGACGCCGGCCTCGCGGAACATCGCCCGGAACTCCTCGACCGTGCGCAGGCGCGAGCCGCCGACGAGCTCATCGAGCTGCGCCCCCGCGACGAGCCGGCCGTGGTGGGTGCGGTACTCGTCGAGCTCGCTCGGCATGCACCAGTCCTGGACGAGCAGCCGACCGCCGGGCGCGAGAGCGGCCCAGCCGGCCCGGAGGGCGCCGACCGAGTCCCGATGGTGAAGGGCGTACTGGAAGTAGGCGACGTCGAACGCCCCGACGCTCCGGTCGATATCGGCGATCGGCGCCTCGACGATCTCGATCCGGTCGGTCAGACCGACCTCGGCGACGTTGTGGCGCGCCCGCTCGACCGAGTCGTGCTCGAACTCCACGCCGAGGAGCCTCGACTCGGGGAAGCGCCGTGCGACCGCGATGAGCCAGCGCCCACCCCCGCAGTGAAGGTCGACGACCCGGGCGCCCCGGGCGAGATCGGAGACCAGGTCCGGCAGCGCGGCGAGGGTCTCCTGGAAGAAGACGGCGATGTCCTGGCGAGTGAGCCGTTCGATCGAGGCCCGCCAGCGGTCCGACCGAGCGAGCACCGGGACGCCCGTGCGGAACACCTCGAGCATCCGGTCGTGGTCCAGGCTCGCGACGACCGTGTGGACGAACTGCCCGCCCAGGTACTCCGGACGCTCCTCGTCCAGCAGGATCTGCGCGGTCTCCGGCTCGAGGCGAAGCCGCTGCCCGTCGAAGTCGACGACGTCCTGCGCGTGGGCCGCGATCCCCCACGCCCGCACCATCTCCCGGTCGCAGCCGGTCGCGCCCGCGAGGTCGCCGGGCGTGAGGCCCTCCGCACCGGCGGTCCGGATCCGCGCGAGGAGCCCGAGTTCCAGGCCGAGGTACACCACCCAGGTCCGGTGGAATCCGGCCAGGCTCTCGATCAGGCCGTCGAAGCGCTCGTCGAGGGTCATCGCCCGCCGAGTATGCACGAGGCCAGGTCCCGACCGCACATCCTCCAGAACCTGCTCCCCGTGAGTAACAAGTGAAGGGCCTCTCGGTCTAGAATGAGCGTCGATCCCCGGTCCGCTCCTGGAGCCTGCCATGCGCACCCTCGCCCGACCGATCGGTCTCGGCCTGGCCGCCCGCGACGACGTCGAGGACGTCATCGACTGGGCGCGCCGCGCCCGCGACGCCGGGCTCGACTCGGTCTGGATCCACGACAGCTACTTCGAACGCGACGCGGTCACCTTCGCGACCGCGGTCGCCGAGTCGATCGCCCGGGATCGCGACGATAGCCGGTTCCGCATCGCGCTCGGCGCGGTCAATCCCTTCACTCGCCACCCGGTGGTGCTGGCGATGACCGGCTCGGCGCTCGATGAGCTGCTCCCGGGCCGGATCGTCATGGGCCTCGGGACCGGCCTCCCGCTCCGGCTCAAGCAGATGGGCATCCCGTATGAGCCGGAGGCCGCGGTCGAGCGAGTCTCCACGGCGATCGACCAGCTGCGGGCCCTGTGGGCGG
>JAPVSP010000510.1:0-3428 GCA_047519685.1 Chloroflexota bacterium | reverse complement strand
GATCCGACCGCTCCGGGTCGAGCGACGCCCGTTCGGCTCGATCGATCAGGCCACCTGGGACGCTCTCGCCGCGCGCAACCCGTGGTCCACTCCCTTCGCTCGCTGGGCCTTCCACCGGGCCTGGTGGGACGCCTACGGTGCCAGCGCTCACGATGAGACGCTCGTCCTCTGCGGATCGGATGCGGGCACCGGTGAACTGCCCACCGCGATCGTCCCGCTCATGCACCGTCACGAGGTCGAGCCGACCGACCTGGCGACACACACGCGGATGCGAGTGGAGTCGGCCGACCGGCTGACACCCGTGGCGCCGCACGCCAAGGCGGTCTTCATGGGCGCCTCATACCACGCGGACTACGCGACCCTGCTCTGCGCGTCCGAGGACCTGCCGGCGGTCGCGGAGGCGGTCGTCGCCCACCTGGCGGCACCGCCCGCGCCCGGCGACCCGCACCCGATGCCCTGGGATGTCGTCGACCTGCGGCGTCTCCGCTGCGGCGACCCGGCCGCCGATGCGCTGGCCGCGGCCTTCGGGCGCCGCGAGATGTCGGAAGGCTGGACGCTCAACGTCGAGCGCGAGGACGTCTGCCCCGTCGCGACCCTGCCCGAGGGCGGCGACATGGGGGCCTTCTTCGCCATGATCGGGAAGAAGGATCGCCACGAGATCCGGCGAAAGATCCGCCGCGCCGAGACCGCCGGTCGGATCCGCCTCGACGAGTCGCGCGACCCCCTCGCTGATCTCGAGGCATTCATCGATCTCCACCAGCGCCGCTGGGGCGATGACGGGCTCTTCCCGCCCACCCCTGGCGGCGACGAGAGCCGGCGCTTCTTCCGACGGTTGTTCGAGCTGTTCGGGCCGGACGGCGCGCTGCGCCTCTCGTTCCTCTCGATCGGTGGCCGGCGGATCGCCGCCGGGATCCACTTCGACGACGGTGAGACGCTGTACTACTACAACGCCGGGGTCGATCCCGACGCGCGCGAGCTGTCACCGGGTGTCGTGATGGTCGCCGCCTTCGTCGAACGCGGGCTGGAGCTCGGTCGGCGGCGGCTGGACTTCCTGCGCGGCGACGAGGGCTACAAGTACGAGTGGGGCGCGGTCGACGAGCCCATCCAGCGGTTGCTCGTCCGACGAACCGGTGGGCGCGATGGGTAGGCCTCTGCCGGAGGATCCCTGCTACGCGCCACCGATCCGGTCGATCCTGCCCGGGGTCCAGCGGGTCCGGGTCGTCGAGGTCCTCGCGACCGGCACGAACGGGGGCGCCCAGGAGCACCTCTACAACCTCGTGACCCGGATCGACCGGTCCCGCTACGACGTGTCGATCGTGTCGCTCTCGCCCGGCAGCGCGGTCCGCAAGCTGCAGCGGGCGGGTCTCCCCGTGTGCGTCATCGACGAGCCCGACGATGCCGTCGCCGTCGGGGCCCTGGCTGCCCACATCGCCGCCGTCGAGCCCGACGTGGTCCACGACCACATGTACCGGGCCGAGATCGTCGGCACGAAGGCGGTCCTGGCCCTGCAGGCCGCCGGTCATCCGCGGCCGTACGTCGTCTCGACCGTCCATTCGTCCCGGGTCCGTCCGGCCGAGGACCGCGAGGAATTGCGCCGGCTCACGCCCGAGATCGATCGGCTCATCGCGGTCAGCCGGGCGATCGTCCGAAAGATCGAGGACGAGGGCCGCGACGGCGCGCCGGTCGACCTCATCTACAACGGCGTCGACCTCGAGCGCTACGACCACCAGGAGCCGTGCTGCACGCTGCGCGACGAGTACGGCATGGCGCCGGGCTCGCAGATCGTCGGCGTCGTCGCGCGGCTCGAGCCCGAGAAGGGCCACCCCACGCTCCTCGAAGCCTGGCCGCAGGTCCTCCGCGCCGCGCCGGACGCGTACCTCCTCATCGTCGGCGAGGGGAGCCGTCGCGAGGCGCTCGAGCAGCAGGCCCGCGACCTGCGGATCGCGCACCGCGTCGTGTTCACCGGCCGCCGCGACGACATGCCGGCCGTCACGGCCGCGCTGGACGTCGCCGTCCTTCCCTCATACCGCGAGGCGCAGGGCCTGTCGATCCTCGAGGCGATGGCGCTGTCGCGGCCGATCGTCGCGACCACCGTCGGCGGCATCCCGGAGGTCGTCGAGGACGGGGTCAGCGGGCTGCTGGTGCCCCCGCACGACGCCGATGCGCTGGCCGGCGCGATCTCGCGCCTCCTCACGGACCACCCGTATGCCGACATGCTGGCGAAGGCCGGCCACGACGACGTGCATCAGCGCTTCTGTGTCGAGTTGATGGTCCACGCGGTCGAGGCGATCTACGACGAGGGCGCCCGGACGATCCGGCTCAGCGAGGCGGTCGCGAGCTAGGACCCCGACTGGGCGGGCCGGCCGGCTGCCCTTAGGAAGCGTTGACCACACGCATACGCCGATGGTCCGGATTGACCACCGGATCGTGACGTGGCTAGAGTCCTGGCCACTCGGGTGGCCGCGTTCTGATCTGCCGCCCACCGCCGAGGGAAGGCTGTGTCTCAGGTCGAGGGGGTCACTACCCGACCTCTTGGCCTTCGGATCGTATCGGGGACCATGAGGTCGTCGGGCGCTGCGCATGTCGGGCCCGCGATCCTTCGTCGTGGTCCGCTCGCGTTCGCTGTCGCCGCGCCGTTCGCGCTCTTGTGGCTGCGCGACTGGGCGCCGCTCCTCGCTCGGCTGGCGGGCCCTCAGCACTTCCTGGCGGCGGATTACGATCTCTACCTCGGGGCGACTCGACGCTTCCTTGCAGGTGGATCGTTCTACCTCGCGTACCAGACCGCCGGTCCGTACGGAGTCGGCGCATCACCGATCCTGTATCCGCCCGAGGCGATCGCGCTGTTCGCACCCTTCACGGTCCTGCCGGCTCTCCTCTGGTGGGCCATCCCGCTCACCGTGCTCGCGATCGTGGTCATGTGGCATCAACCACGACCGGTGGCCTGGCCCCTCATCGCGTTCTGTCTCTGGTGGCCCCTCACCACGCTCAAGATCCTGACGGGGAATCCTGGCCTTTGGGTCGCGGCGATCGTCGCCATGGGAACCGTGTGGCGGGGAACCGCGGCCGTCGCGCTGATCAAGCCCACCCTGCTTCCGTTCGCCCTCGTCGGGATCCGGTCCAGGAGATGGTGGCTGTTGGCCGGACTCACGGTCTTGCCATTCGCCTGGCAACTTCCGGACTACCTCCGCGCGGTAGCCAACTTCCACGACCCGGCCGGCCTCCTGTATTCGATCGGCGAGGTGCCGCTCGCGGCGATCTCTGTCATCGCCTGGGTCGGGGGACGACACAGCCCGCTTCGATGCAACACCGTGCCGGTCGCAGACAGCGACCAAAGTGGCGATAGTGCCGCTCTTCGTGGCGCGGCGACCGGACCATCCGATGACCTCCGCGATCCGCATCGGTCATTCCTCGAGAGGAGAAGGGGGATC
>JAPVSP010000509.1:0-5042 GCA_047519685.1 Chloroflexota bacterium | reverse complement strand
GAGCGACTCCGGGCGCAATCGGAGGCACTCGAGCGACAGCTGCGCAGCCAGCGCGAGCTCCTCCGCCTGACCGAGTCGATGCTCACCACGCTCGACCCCGCGGCCCTCCTCGAGCAGGTGACCGACCGTCTCGCGTCGCTCGTCCGCTACGACGACATCTTCATCGACCTCTACGACCGGGCGACGGGCCGCCTGCGACCGCTCCGGGCGAAGGGCCCGCACGCGGTGGAGTTCGTCGCCGAGCGCGCGACCGGCGGGCTCGGGGTGGCGGGCTGGGTGGTCGAGCGCCGCGAGCCCGTGCTCATCGCGGACCAGCGGTCCGATCCGCGCGTTGCCCACTTCCCCTCGACGGGGCCCGTTGGGGGAAGCCTCGTCGTGGTCCCGCTGCGCGATCGCGACGGCCTCTCCGGGGTCCTGACGGTCGAGCGGCACGAGAGCGTCGAGCCGTTCACGACCGACGAGTTCGAGCTGGTGCAGCTGTTCGCGGCCCAGGTCTCGATCGCGATCCAGAACGCGACGATCCACTCGGCGGTCGAGGTCCGCGCCCGCACGGACGACCTCACCGGCCTGCTCAATCACGGCACCCTGCAGGAGTGGCTGGCCCGGGCGGTGGCGGGCGGCGAGGTGTTCAGCCTGATCATGCTCGACCTCGACGACTTCAAGGGCGTGAACGACGCGCTCGGCCACCAGGCCGGCGACCGGTTCCTCCGCGAGGTCGCGGCCGCCATCGCCCGGGCCGGACGCGACGCCGACCAGGTGTTCCGCTACGGCGGAGACGAGTTCGTCCTGCTGCTGCCGGGCACCGATGCGCGGGGCGCACGGGTGGTCGCCGAGCGCGTCCGCGCGGCGGTGGGCAACGTCGGGCGCGGGACGCGCTGGCGGCCCGACGGCCTGCGCATCGGCGCGTCGATCGGCTTCGCCTCCTACCCGACCGACGGCGAGACGCCGGAGACGATCCTGCTCGCGGCCGACCGGGCCTGCTTCGTCGCCAAGCGCTCGGGGCGCGGCCGGATCGCCTCCGCCCCCGAAGGCCTTGCCCTGGCCGCCGAGCTCTCGCTCCAGGCGCCGACGCCGGTCGACCCCCCGACGGTCCGCCTGCCGACCACCTGAGACGAGAGCGGACCCGGCGATGACTCGCTCCGGCGGCCGGCCGACGCGGGGCGTGCGCGAGCCATCGGTCGGGCGTCGGCCTCGTCACCGGCCAGGGTGGCCGGGCGTCTTACCGCCTGCCATGGCCCTCCATCTCGCGGGTCCCGCCCGCCGGGCCCAGCCCCTCGCGATCGTCGTCGCGGCGCTGGCACTCCTCCTGGCGGGCTGCGGCGCGATCACCGGCCCCTCACCGACCGCGTCGCCGGGATCCGCGATGTCGGCGTCGCCGGCCGGCTCAGCCGCGGTCGCAACAAGCCCGGCCGCGTCGGCATCGCCCTCCCCGACACCCCGCCCCTCCCCGACCCCGCTCCTCTACACCGTCAGGGCCGGCGACACGCTCACCTCGATCGCCCGGACCTTCGACACGACCGCCCGGAGCATCGCCTACTGGAACCGAGTCACCTACCCGAGCCTCGACCCGGCGTCCGCCGCCTACGCGCCGGATCGGATCGCCGTCGGCTGGACGCTGGCGCTCTGGCCGGGACGCACGGTGGACGAGAGCAGCCTGCCGCCCGGCCCATCGCCGACGCCCCGACCGAGCCTCGACCTCCCGCCCGGACCGACTCCGCCAGCGGACGGCACCAGCCTCCTGGTCGGCAACGGCCCGCGCGGCGGGAACGGGGTCGCGTTGACCTTCGACATGGGCGGCCGGCTCGACCCGGCCCTCGACATCGTCGATTGGCTCATCGCCCACGACGTCGAGGCCACGGTGTTCCCGACCGGCGCGGCGGCGACCGCGACGGACGTCGGGCAGGAGGTCATGCGGCGTGTCGCCGCGCACCCGGACCTCTTCACGATCGGCAACCACACCTGGGACCACCCAGACCTCACGAAGCTCGACGCCGCCGCGATCGCCAAGGAGCTCCAGGACACCGAGACCGCGATCGAGAGCCTCGTCGGGCGATCGACCCTTCCGTTCTTCCGACCGCCGAACGGCAGCCAGGACCTGGCGGTGCGCCAGACCGTCGGCCGGCTCGGCTGGACCTACACGATCCTGTGGGACGTCGACACGATCGACTGGAAGCCGACCTCCGACGGCGGGCCGACCGCCGACGACATCGTCGCCAAGGTGCTCTCGCGCGCGACGGGCGGCTCCATCGTCCTGATGCATCTGGGCGGCTATGAGACGCTCGCCGCGCTGCCCCGGATCGTCGACGGGCTGCGGGCTCGCGGGCTCGAGCCGGTGACGCTGAGCCGGCTGCTCGGGCGATAGGAAGCCGGCCGTTCGGGCGCTAGGAAGCGGTCGCTCGGCCGCCGGAAGCCGCTCGACCGCCGGCCCGCTATCCTCCGGCCATGCACCCTGCCACCGGCCCGGCTCCGAGGATCGTCGTGACCGTCGCCGTCGCCGCCCGTCAGTCCGAGCCCGAGATCGCCGAGCGGAAGAACCGCCTCTACGCCGATGGCGTCGCCCGTGCGGGCGGCCAGCCGCTGATCCTCGACGCAAGCGCATCCCACGCCGAGCGGACCGGGGCCCTCGCCTCGATGGATGGGCTCCTGCTGACCGGCGGCGCCGACATCCACCCTGCCCGCTACGGCCAGGGCCATCAGGGCGCGGCCGCGACCGAGCCCGAGCGCGACGAGCTCGAGGCGACGGCCTGGGGGGTCGCCGAGGCGCGTGGCCTGCCGGTGCTCGGGATCTGCCGCGGCTTCCAGGCGATCAACGTCTTCTCGGGTGGGACCCTCCTCCAGCACGTCGACGGCCATGCCGGGCCGGGCTACGGCCACGGGCCGGCGGGGCGCCATCCCATGCGTCTCGCCGCCGGCTCGCGCCTCGCCCGCATCCTCGTCCCGACGAACGTCCGGGGTGGCGTCCTGGAGGTGAACACCTATCACCACCAGGCCGTGCGGCCGAGCGATCTCGCGCCGGGGCTCGTCGCCAGCGCGTTCTCGAGCAGTCCCGAGGGCGAGCTCGTCGAGGGGCTCGAATCGTCGGACGGTCGGCTCGTCATCGGCGTCCAGTGCCACCCGGAGCGCACGGAATCGACGCCCCGGGAGTTCGACCGCCTCTGGCGCTTCTTCGTCGACGCCTGCCGGGGTCCGGCCGACCGCCGCTGAGGTCGCCCGTCGCGCGGCCCGCTACATCCGGCCGGCGGCGATGATCCGCTGCAGGAACCGCTGGGTGCGCTCCTCGCGGGGCGAGCTGAAGATCTGCGCCGGCGGCCCCTGCTCCAGGATGCGGCCCGCGTCGAGGAAGCAGACCCGGTTCGCGATGTCGCGGGCGAAGCCCATCTCGTGGGTCGCGATGACCATCGTCATCCCGCCCGCCGCGAGCTCGCGGATGACCTCGAGGACCTCGGCGACGAGCTCCGGGTCGAGCGCGCTCGTCACCTCGTCGAGGAGGAGCAGGTCGGGCTGCATGGCGAGGGCTCGCACGATGGCGACCCGCTGCTGCTGACCGCCCGACAGCCGGTCCGGGAACTCGTCCCGCTTGTCCGCCAGCCCGAACCGCTCGAGCAATGCCTCGGCGTCCGACTTCGCCTCGGCGACCGCGCGCCTGAGGACCTTCCGCGGCGCGAGCGTCACGTTGTCGATGACCGACATGTGCGGGAACAGGTTGAACGACTGGAAGACGATGCCCACCCGGCGCCGAACGCGGTTGAGATCCACGGCCGGGTCGGTGATCTCCGTGCCATCGAGGTAGATGCGGCCGGAGTCGATCGGCTCGAGGAGGTTGATGCAGCGCAGGAGCGTCGACTTGCCGCTGCCGGACGCCCCGATGAGGCAGACGACCTCATGCTCGTCGACGGTCAGGTCGATCCCGCGGAGGACCTCGAGCCGGCCGAAGGACTTGTGCAGCCCCTCGATGGCCACGGTGGGTCGTGCCCCTGTCATCGGGCCATCCCCGCGGCCTGGCGTCGCTTGTCGCGAGCGACGAGCCAGTCGGTGAGCCGAGCGAGCGGGAGCGTGATGACGACGAACACCAGCGCCGTCGCCAGGTAGGGCGTGTAGTTGAACGTGGCAGCCTCGCGGATGAATGACTGGCGGAAGATCTCGACGACGCCGATCGCCGAGACGAGCACGGTGTCCTTCTGGAGCCCGATGAAGTCGTTCAGGAGCGGCGGGATGACCCGGCGCACGGCCTGCGGGAGGATGACGTAGCGGAGCGACTGGAGTCGCGAGAGACCGAGGGACCGTGCGGCCGCGTCCTGGCTCGGGTGGATCGACTCGATGCCCGCCCGGTAGACCTCGGACACGTAGGCGGAATACAGCATCGTCAGCGCGAGCACGGCGTAGATGAACGGATCGACGGGCACGCCCGCGATGCCGAGAGCCGGGATCCCGAAGCCGAGCATGTAGATGACGAGCAGCGCCGGCAGAGCGCGGAAGACGTCGACGTAGACGGTGGCCAGCAACCGCACGGGGAAGAAGACCGGCCCGGGGAGGCCGCGCAGGACCGCCAGCACGAGGCCGAGGGCGAGGATCAGGACCTCGGCGACCATGAAGAGTTGGACGTTCACCCAGAACGCCCCGACCAGGACCGGGAGCGTGTCCCCGAAGACCTTGGCGTCCAGGAAGGACGTCCGGAATGCCGTCCACCCCGGAGAGTTGACGACGATCAGGGCGACGACCGTGAAGAAGACCGTCGTGCTGGCGAGCGCGATGAGCGATGAGCGCAGCGCCGCCCGGCGCTCGGTCCGGCGCCTTGCGGCAGGCGACCCGGGCGGAGCGGAGGCCCTCGTCGAGCCTCCCATCCCGCCCGGGTCGTTGATCTGTGGACCCGCCACCTTGCGGGCGCTGCGCGAAAGCTCAGGGGTTGAAGAACGGCGTGGCGTTGAACGGCAGCCACGTCTTGGCCAGCGTGTCGAGCGTCCCGTCGGCCTTGAGCCCGGCGATCGCCTGGTTGACGCACGGGGTCAGGGGGCTGCCCTTGGCCAGGACGACGCTGAAGTGCT
>JAPVSP010000508.1:0-2085 GCA_047519685.1 Chloroflexota bacterium | reverse complement strand
AGCGCGGTGACCCCTTCGGAGGGTGCGTCCTCCTACGACCGTGGCTTGGTGCCGTTCGGGCCCGAGGCATCGCCCGCGGCGTCACCGGCCGCGCTCGGGCCATCGCCTGGCGCGCTCGGGCCATCGCCCGCGGCGAGCGGCGCGACGCTCGACGGGCAGAAGGCCCCGCCCCCGGACGAGTCTGGCCGGTCGACAACGGGTGGCGGCGCCGCCGCCGGATCCGCCGGGACGCCGTGGCTTCCGCTCCTGTCGGTCGTCTCCCTCGGCCTCGGGCTCACGCTGCTCGCCCTGCACCGGATGACCCGCGCGCCGTAGGGCCGCACCCGCCCGGCTGTCCGACCGGGCGCCCCGGGTACACTGGTCGCATCGACCGAAGCGATACGCGAGGCCACTCGCCGATGGACCGCCTGATGCTGCTCGACGGCAACGGGCTCATCTACCGCGGTTACTTCGCCCTCCCGCCCCTGACGACGTCGAGGGGCGAGCTGGTCAACGCCGTCTTCGGGTTCTGCAGCATCGTCCTCCGGGGGATCCAGGACATCCGACCCGAGTACATCGCGGTCGCCTTCGACCTTGGCAAGCCGACCTTCCGGCACGAGCAGTTCGCGGAGTACAAGGCGACCCGCCAGCGGATGCCCGACGACCTGCGCGACCAGTTCCCGAAGGTCCGTGAGGTCGTCAAGGCGCTGCGGATCCCCGTCTACGAGCTCGAGGGGTTCGAGGCCGACGACGTCATCGGGACGCTCACCGTCCAGGCCGAGGCGCGCGGGCTCGACACGACCATCGTCACCGGCGACCTCGACATGCTCCAGCTGGTCACCGAGCGGACCCGGCTGATGACGACGCGCTCCGGGGTCCAGAACACGGTCATCTACGACCCCGGGCGGATCCACGAGCGATACGGCCTGCGACCCGACCAGATGGTCGACTTCAAGGCGCTCAAGGGGGACTCGACCGACAACATCCCCGGCGTGCCCGGGGTGGGCGACAAGACGGCCTCGGCGCTCATCGGGGCCTGGGACTCGCTCGACGAGCTGTTCGCACATCTCGACGAGGTCAGGCCGGAGAAGCTCCGCGCCCCGCTCCAGGAGGCCAGGGATCGCGTCCTGGCGAGCCGGGAGCTCATGCGGATCGTCCGCGACGTCCCCGTCGAGCTCGATCTCGAGGCCGCGCGTCTCACCGATTACGATCGCGAGACCGTCATCCGGCTCTTCCGCGAGTACGAGTTCCGGACGCTCATCGAGCGGCTCCCGCCGATGGGCGGCGAGCGACCCGAGCAGACCGCCGCGGCCCTCGTCCAGGCGGGATCCGACGCCTCGTTCCCGGCCGCCCGGGTCGCCGGCGCACCCGCGCCGAGCCGACCGCGATCGCTCGTCGGCGAGGGGGCCGGCCTGCAGCTCTCCCTCGATTTCGAGTCGCTCGGGCCGGTCGGAGCGGCGGGCCCCGGCTCGCCTTCGCCGTCACCAGGGCCGTCCGTCGTCGCAGAGGGCGGCATCCCCGTCCGGCCCGAGATCGCCCCGGGCGACCTGCGCGGAGCCCTGCGCGCCGCCATCGCCGATCCCGGCCGTCTCGAGCCGCTCGACGCGTCGGCGATCGGTCCTCTGGAAGCCTGGCTCGTCGGGCAGACCGAGGTCGGCGTCGCTCTCGTCCTCGACGATGCTCGCCCGCTGCGGGGGATCCCGCTCGCGCTGGCGGTCGCCGGGCCGGACGGCCGCGTCCTCGTGGCCGAGGGGCCGGAGGCACCGAACGCGCTGCGACACCTCCTCGAGCAGGCCGGGGTCGCCGTCGTGGGCCACGAGGTGAAGCCGCTGCTCGTCCAGCGCCTCGCCGAGGCACCCGGCCAGGTCCCGGGCGAGGGGAGGCGCCTGCGCGTCGCGTTCGACACCCAGGTGGCCGCCTACCTGCTCAATGCCTCGCTGCGCAGCCAGACGATCGCCGATGTCGCCGCCGAGCGACTCGACGTCATCCTCCCGCCATCGGCCGAGCTCGTCCCGGGGGCCCGGGCGGGGCTCGAGGCCCTGGCCGCACTCGCGGTCCGGCCGCCCCTCGCCGATGCGCTGGTCGCCGAGGGCCTCGACCGGCTGT
>JAPVSP010000507.1:0-1821 GCA_047519685.1 Chloroflexota bacterium | reverse complement strand
TGTCGGCCTGACGCCAGACGGTCTCGGACTGCGGCTGGACGCCCGCGACCGCGTCGAAGACCGCGACCGCCCCGTCGAGGACGCGGAGGCTCCGCTCCACCTCGACGGTAAAGTCCACGTGTCCGGGCGTATCGATGATGTTGATCCGATGGGCCCGCCAGAACGCGGTCGTCGCGGCCGACGTGATCGTGATGCCGCGCTCCTGCTCCTGCGCCATCCAGTCCATCGTCGCCGCGCCCTCGTGGACCTCGCCCATCTTGTGGGTGCGGCCGGTGTAGTAGAGGATCCGCTCGGTCGTCGTGGTCTTGCCCGCGTCGATGTGGGCCATGATCCCGATGTTCCGAACGCGGTCGAGCGCGACGCCCTGCTCTGTGACCTTGGTGCTCAAGTCGCCCTCTCCTCGCGCTACCAGCGGTAGTGCGCAAAGGCCTTGTTGGCCTGCGCCATCCGGTAGACGTCGTCCTTACGCTTGAACGCGCCGCCCTGCTGGTTCAGCGCGTCCATGATCTCGTTGGCGAGCTTCACGCTCATGCCCTTCTCGCGGCGCTCGCGCGCATACGTGACGAGCCACCGCACGGCGAGCGTGCGGGCCCGGCGCTGCGGCACCTCGACCGGAACCTGGTAGTTCGCGCCGCCGACGCGGCGCCCGCGCACCTCGAGCACCGGAGTGACCGTCTTCACGGCCTGCTCGAGCACCTCGACCGGCGGCCGGCCGGTCTTCGTGCCCACCTGCTCCAGCGCGTCGTAGACGATCTGCTCGGCAATCGACTTCTTGCCGTCGAGCATGACCTTGTTGATCACCTGGGTGACGAGCTGCGAGCTGTAGACGCCGTCGGCCTCGACCGGGCGCGCCTGGACCTCG
Source organism: Chloroflexota bacterium (assembly GCA_047519685.1). Classification (GTDB taxonomy): domain Bacteria; phylum Chloroflexota; class Limnocylindria; order Limnocylindrales; family CSP1-4; genus JAPVSP01. Next base: position 959 of record JAPVSP010000507.1, on the reverse strand, counting down.
GCACGGCGGGGCATCAGTTGCCGCCCTTCTTGGCGCCGTACTTCGAGCGGGCCTGCTTGCGGTCGGCGACGCCGCCCGTGTCGAGTGCGGCCCGGATGATCTTGTACCGGAAGCCCGGGAGATCCTTGACGCGGCCGCCGCGCACGAGCACGACCGAGTGCTCCTGGAGGTTGTGGCCCTCGCCCGGGATATAGGCGCCGATCTCCATCGCATTCGTCAGCCGGACGCGCGCGACCTTCCGGAGCGCCGAGTTCGGCTTCTTCGGCGTGGTCGTGTAGACGCGCGTGCAGACGCCGCGCTTCTGCGGGGAGCCCGCGAGCGCCGGGGTCTTGGTCTTCGAGACCGGGGGCTTCCGGCCTTTCCGAACGAGCTGGTTGACGGTGGGCATGGGTCTAGTGCTTCTCCTGATGCGGTCGTATCCACAAAGAGACGGCTGGCTGGGCGGCGAGGCCCTGCCAACCGGCCCGCGGCATGGTACCGGAGCCGCCGGGGGGCGTCAAACCGCAGGGTTGAGCCACATTCGCCGGGCCCGAGCATGGTCAAAGGCGGTTCCCGGGACCATACTCCGACGACTGGCAACCCCTTATCTGCGGTGAACCACTCGCTCACGCTCATCGTGGCCGCCCTCGGCGGCGCCGTCGTGTTCCTCGCGATCCTGCTCGCGCTCGTCGGCCGGCGGTCGCGAAGGCGGGCGGACGAGCGGGTCGAGGCGGTCGTCCAGATCCTGGAGAAGCGGATGGACGAGCTCGCGCAGGAGCTCGCCGGCGCCGTCGAGCGGGCCGAGGACGAGGGACGCCGCAGCCGCTTCCTGAGCGAGATCGCCGGCTCGATCGACATGGACGAGGTGCTCTCCCGGACGCTCGAGGCCGGAACCCGGCTCGAGGGCGTCGACGCGGCCCTGATCCGCCTCGAGGGCAGCGAGGGCGTGCCGACGGTGGCCGCCCGCGGACTCGCCGCGG
>JAPVSP010000506.1:0-3770 GCA_047519685.1 Chloroflexota bacterium | reverse complement strand
TCCTCGGCCGGGTGGCGACGCTCGGCGGGACCCGCGGGTTCGGCTGGGTCGATGGCCTGGCCGTCGCGGACGGCCGGGTCGTCGTCGCGGGATCGCGTGAGGCGGTCGAGGCGGCCGCCGGGCGAGGTGCGACCAGGATCGAGCTCGGACCCGATGAGGTCGCGCTCCCCGCACTGACGGACGCCCACCTGCACCTCATCGACGCCGCGCTGGCGATCGAGCGCGTCGATCTGGCCGAGGCCGTGACGTCCGAACAGGGACTCGGCCGCATCCGCGCGGCGCACGAGGCGCTCGCCGACGCCTCCGCCTGGCTCCTGGGCCAGGGCTGGGACCCGGGTCGCTGGGGTGGCTGGCCGGACTCGACGGCGCTGGAGCGGGTCGCGCCGGGACGTCGGATCGCGCTCTGGTCGCACGATCATCACGCCCTGTGGGCGAGCCCGGCGGGGCTCGAGGCGGCGGGCGTGGACGGTGCGACGCTCGACCCGGCGGGCGGGGTGATCCGCCGGGACCACGGTGGCCGCCCGACCGGCGTCCTCCACGAGAACGCCGCTCGCCTGGTCATCGACCGGGTCCCGCTCCCGTCGGTCACCCACGCCGCTCGGGCGGTCGAGCGCCTGGGCCGTCGCCTCGTGGCGGCTGGGCTGGCGGCGGTCCACGACCCTGGATCGATGGCGCCGGACCCGGAGCTTACCCTCTGCTTCGCGGTCTACCGCGACCTGGCCTCCGCCGGCCGGCTCCCGCTGCGTGTCCATGCCTCGCTGCGTGCGGAGTCCATCGACCGCGCCGTCCGGCTCGGCCTGCGCAGCGGCGACCCGCTCGGTGACCCGGCGGGCGGTGCGAGGGTGGGCTGGCTCAAGCTGTTCGCCGATGGCACGCTCGGATCGCGCACGGCCGCGATGCTGGAACCGTTCGAGGACGAGGCGGGCCGCGCGGCGCCACCCGCGGGGGGCCGCGGCCTGCTCGTCACCCCGTCCGCGACGCTCGCGTCGCTCGCTCGCCGGGCCGCGGCCCACGGCCTCGCGACCCAGATCCACGCGATCGGCGACGCCGCGGTCCGGGCGGCGCTCGGGGCGCTGGAACCGGTCGCCCGGGCGACGCCGCTCCGCCCGCGCATCGAGCATGCCCAGCTGGTCGATCCGGCCGACCTGTCGCGCTTCGCGGCCGCGGGGATCGCTGCGTCGGTCCAGCCGCGGCACCTCGCCTCCGACGCGGCGACGGCTCGTTCCGGGTGGGGCGACCGGGCCGAACGCGCCTATCCATTCCGGTCGCTGGCGGCATCGGGCGCCCTCGTCGCGTTCGGGACCGATGCACCCGTGGAGCCGTGGGACCCGTGGCCGGGGATCGAGCTCGCCGTCACGCGGCGGGAGCCCGGGTCGGACCTGGGACCGCTCGGACGGGTGGAGGCCATGCGCCTCCCGTCCGCCCTGCGGGCCGCCTGCCTCGCGCCGGCCGAGCTCGGGGACGAGCGCGACCGGGGTCGCCTGGTGGCCGGCTCCCGGGCGGACGTCATCGTCGTCCCGGCCGCCACGCTGGCCGAGCCCGTCGACGCGGGCGGACCGCTCGGCCGGACGAGACCTCGCCTCGTCCTGCTGGGGGGTCGGGTCGCGGCGGACGGGTAGGGCCGACCGCGCCCGTGCCGCGCCCCGGCGGTCCCGGCCGACCGCGAGCGACCGCTCAGGCCATCGGGCGGGGTGCCTTCTGCCGCAGGCGACGGGCGGCATCGGCGAACAGGCCGTTGAAGATCCGCGACGTCGACGGGAAGGCGTGGATGGTGTCGGCCAGGACCTCGACCGGCACTCGAGCCTTGATTGCCAGGACGCACTCGTGGATCGCGGCCGACGCATCGGGGCACGCCATCGCCGCTCCCACCAGCTCGCGGCTCGAGCGGTCCACGACGATCGTCACGTGACCGAGCGTGGCCTCGACCGAGTAGCCCTTCGCGCTCGTCGAGAAGTCGGCCACGAGCTCGAACGCGTCATGGCCCGCCTCGATCGCCTGCTCGAGCGTCAGCCCGACCGACGCGGCCTCAGGGTCGGTGTACGTCGCCCGGGGTAGCGCCCGGTAGTCGGGCGCGACCGGCTCGCCGAGCGCCATCCGGACCGCGATCTCACCCTGGTAGTGCGCCTGGTGGGTGTGCAGCTCGGGCCCGGCCGGATCGCCCACGACGTACAGCCCCGACGCCACGCGGAGCCGCCCATCGCGCGGGAACGGCGCTCGTCCGGAAGCGTCCAGCCCGTAGTGCTCCAGCCCGAGGTCGTCGAGCGGGAACGTGCGGCCGACCGCGAGCAGCACCGCGTGACCCTCGGCGGTCGAACCATCGTCGAGGTCGACGATGTGCGCCCCGCCCGCTCCGGCGGCGGCCCTCGCGCGCAGCGCCCGGACGCCGGTCCTGATCGTCACGCCGTCGGCCCGGAGCGCCGCGGTGATCGTCGCGGCGTTCCGGGGATGATCGGTCGGCATCAGCCGCGGGCCCGACTGGACGATCGTGGTCGGCACGCCGAACCGCGCATAGACCTGGGCGAGCTCGCAGCCGGTGGGACCGCCGCCCAGCACGAGCAGGCTGGCGGGCAGCTCGCGCGCGAGCGTCGCCTCGCGGTTCGACCAGGCGCCGATCGCCTCGAGTCCCTCGATCGGCGGCATCTTCGTCACCGACCCGACGGCGACGATCACGTCGCGCGCCTCGACCTCGTGGATCGCTCCGTCGTGGTCGATCCGCAGGCGACCGCGTCCGACGACCCGGCCGGTCCCCGGCATCGCGGTCGCGCCGGCCGACTCGAGCGCCCGGCGGTGGCTCGTGTCGTCCGGTTCGGCCGCCTCCGCTGAGCGGTTGACCATGTAGTCCCGCCGCGCGGAGGCCCGCGACCAGTCGTAGCCGGCAGGGTCGTCGACATGGCGGCTGGCCGAATGGAGCAGCGCCTTCGACGGGATGCAGCCGATGAACGGGCAGCTGCCCCCGAACCAGCGGCGGTCGACGATCGCGACCGTCGCCCCGAGCTCGCGCGCCTTGAACGCGGCGGCCTCGCCAGCCGGCCCAGCGCCGATGATCGCGACGTCGTAGGTGTCCATGGGTCCTCGCTCCAGGGGTCAGGGCGATGGCTCGCCGGCCCGGGCCGCGGGATCGGGCGCCTCGGGTCGGCGCAGGGGACGGGTCGACGACCGGGCCGCCGCGTCGCGCTGCCGTCGAGCCTCGTAGAGCAGCACGGCGGCCGCGACGGAGACGTTGAGGCTGTCGGCGATGCCCAGCATCGGCAGCCGAACGGCCGTGACATCCGAGGCGTCCCAGGCCGCGCCGAGGCCCATGGCCTCGCTCCCGAGGACGATCGCCGTCGGGCGGGTCAGGTCGACGTCGGTGTACGTCAGGGCGGCGTCGACCCGGGCGGCCACGACCGCCAGCCCGCGGTCGCGACACCAGGCCAGCGTCTCGTCCGCGGTCGCGACGGCGAGCGGCACGCCGAAGATGGTCCCCAGGCTCGCCCGGATCGCGTTCGGGTTGAACGGGTCCGTCACCGGGTCCGCCACGACGAGCGCGTCGGCCCCGGCGCCGTCGGCGCTCCGCAGCACGGCCCCGAGGTTGCCGGGCTTCTCGACCGCCTCGAGCACGACGACGAGCGCGTCCTCGGGCAGCTCGAGCGAGCCGAGCGCGCAGGTGGGGATGCGCATGACCGCGACGAGGCCCTCGGCGCGGTCCCCGAAGGCCAGCCGGGCCTGGACGGCCGCCGACACCGGCACCAGCGGGACCTCCGCTGCCGCCAGCTCCTCGAGCGCCGCCC
>JAPVSP010000505.1:0-12049 GCA_047519685.1 Chloroflexota bacterium | reverse complement strand
TGGGATGACCGACCCGATCGATCCGCTGCCGGCGAGCGTCCGCCGGCTCGGGCGCGTCCATCACGTCGCCGTCGTCGTCGCGGCCATGGGACCGGCCCTCCGGTTCTGGCGCGACACGCTCGGGCTCGAGCTCGAGACGGTCATGCCGATCCCGTCGGACCGGGTCGAGATCGCCTTCCTGCCGCTCGGGGAGGTGAAGCTCGAGCTCGTCCAGCCGACCGACGACACGACCGGCGTGGCCCGGTTCCTCGCCGGCAAGGGCGAGGGCTTCCACCACGTCTGCTTCGAGGTCCCCAACCTCGCCGAGGCGCTCCTGCGGCTGGAGATCGACGGGGTCGAGCTCGTGGACACGTCACCCCGCAAGGGGGCCGAGGGACCGGTCGCGTTCCTCCACCCTCGCTCGTGCCATGGGGTCCTCGTCGAGCTCATCGAGGCGCCAGGCGGCCCGGCGTGGAAGACGCTGGGCTACTGACGCAGCGAGCGACCGGGCAGCCGCCTGACTAGCGGCTGAAGCCCGCGTCGCGCAGGAGCGCGGGGATCTCGCTCGGCGACGAGGCGACGCGGATGCCGGCCGCCTCGAGCGCCTCGATCTTCGAGGCGGCCGTGCCACGGCCGCCCGAGATGATCGCGCCGGCGTGTCCCATCCGCTTGCCCTCGGGCGCGGTCCGGCCGGCGATGAACGCCGCCATCGGCACTCCGTTGAGGTACGCCGCCGCCCAGGCCGCCGCTTCCTCCTCGGCTGCCCCGCCGATCTCGCCGATCATCACGATGGCCTCCGTCTCGGGGTCCTCGGCGAAGAGCTGGAGGACGTCCAGGAACGTCGTCCCGATGATCGGGTCGCCGCCGATCCCCACGCAGGTCGACTGGCCGATCCCGGCGTCCGTCATCGCCTGGACGGCCTCGTAGGTGAGGGTCCCGGAGCGGGAGACGACGCCCACGCGGCCCTCGCGGTGGACCGAGGCGGGGATGATCCCGACCTTCGCCCGGCCGGGCGACGTCGCGCCCGGGCAGTTGGGGCCGATGAGCCGGGCGCCCGCGCGGCGGACCCGGTCCACGACCGGGATCATGTCGAGGGCCGGGATGCCTTCGGTGATGCAGAAGATGGTCTGGATACCGGCGTCGAGCGCCTCGAGCACGGCATCGGGAGCCCCGGGTGCCGGGACGAAGATGCAGGAGGTGTTCGCGCCCGTCTCCCGGACGGCCTGGGCGACCGTGTCGAACACCGGGATCCGCCCGTCGATGGCGCGCTGGCCACCCTTGCCGGGGGTCATCCCGGCCACCAGCGGGGTCCCGTACTCGAGCATGGCCCGCGAATGGAACTCGCCCTCGCGGCCGGTGATGCCCTGGACGACCAGGCGCGTCTCGTGCCCGATGAGGATGCTCATGCGGCATCACCCACGGTCGCCGACGCCACGGCCTTGGCGGCCGCCTCGTCGAGGCTGACCGCGGTCTCGAAGCGGGCCTCGCGCAGCAGCCGCTCGGCTTCCCCCGCGTTGGTCCCGACGATCCGGACGACCATCGGCACCTCCCTGGCCTGCTGGGAGCGCGCCTCGATGAGCCCTCGCGCCACCTCGTCGCCTCGCGTGATGCCGCCGAAGATGTTCACGAGGATCGCGCGGACGCTCGGGTCCGCGAGGATCAGCCGCATCGCGGCCGCGACCTTGTCGGCTCGCGCTCCGCCGCCGATGTCGAGGAAGTTCGCCGGCTCGCCGCCGGCACGCTTCACCAGGTCCATCGTCGTCATCGCGAGCCCAGCGCCGTTCACCATGCAGCCGATGCTCCCGTCGAGCTTGATGAAGCTGATCTCGTGCGACCGAGCCTCCGTGTCGGTCGGATCCTCTTCGTCCAAGTCGCGCAGCTCCTCGAGCTCCGGGTGCCGGGGGAGCCCGGAGTCGTCGAGGGTCACCTTGGCGTCGAGGCAGACCAGCCGCTGGGCGGGCGATCCATCCGCGGCCCGTTCGCGGACGATGGCGAGCGGGTTGATCTCGACCAGGTCCGCGTCATAGGCGAGCATCGTCCGGACGAGGCCCTTGGCGATCGCCACGGCCCCCTTCAGGTGCGGCCCGAGGCCGAGCGCGAAGGCCATGGTCCGCGCCTGGTGGTCGAGCAGCCCCAGCTCGGGATCGGCGTGGATCTGGTGGATGGCCGACGGGTCCGTCGCGGCGACCTGCTCGATCTCGACGCCCCCCTCGGCCGAGCCCATCAGCAGGATCCGGCGAGCGGCCCGGTCGATGAGCGCGGCGAGATAGAACTCCTTGACGATGTCCGCGCCGGCCGCGACGAGCACCTTGCGGACCGTGATGCCCTTGATCCGCATGCCGAGGATCGCGTCGGCGACGGCCTCGGCCTCGGCTGGGGTGGAGGCCAGCTTCACGCCGCCCGCCTTGCCGCGGCCGCCCACCAGGACCTGCGCCTTGACGACGACGCGGTCGGCGCCAGCGGCCAGGGTCCGCTCGGCCGCCGCACGCGCCTCGGCCGGGTTCCGGGCGACCTCCCATGGGGGGACCGGCAGGCCCTGGGCGACGAGGAGTGACTTCGCGTCGGCTTCCTGGATCTTCACCGGTGGCGACTCCTGGGCTGTGCGGGGCGGCGTGAGCCGAGGTCGATCCCGCGGACGGGCGCGAGCGGGTACGGCCGGGATGGTGGCCGGGGTAGCGCGATGGTACCTCGGCCGGCCCGACGCCACAGCGGAGCCGCCCGGGCGGGCCGCCGCTAGAATGCGGGCATGGCCCACCGCGTGACCCTCATCCCCGGCGACGGAATCGGGCCCGAGCTCGCGGTGGCGACCCGGCGGGTGCTCGAGGCCTCGGGGGTCGCGCTCGACTGGGAGGTCGTCGAGGCCGGCGAGGCCGTGATGGCCGAGTTCGGGACGCCGCTGCCCGATCATGTCCTCGAGTCGATCAGGCGGAACCGGGTGGGGCTCAAGGGCCCGATCACGACGCCCGTGGGCGAGGGCTTTCGCTCGGTCAACGTGACGCTCCGCCAGAAGCTCGACCTGTACGCCAACCTGCGGCCGGCGCGGTCGCTTCCGGGGATCGAGAGCCGCTACCGGGACGTCGACCTGGTCATCGTCCGCGAGAACACCGAGGACCTGTACGCGGGCATCGAGCACCGCGTCGGGCCGGATGCCGCCGAGAGCATCAAGATCATCACCCGCGCGGCCTCGGAGCGGATCGCCCGGTTCGCCTTCGAGTACGCGGTCGCCAACGGCCGCCGGAAGGTCACCGCGGTCCACAAGGCGAACATCATGAAGCTCTCGGACGGGTTGTTCCTCGAGAGCTGCCGGACGGTCGCGGCCGCCTACGAGGGCCGCGTGGAGTTCGAGGATCGCATCGTCGACAACATGTGCATGCAGCTCGTCCAGAAGCCCGAGCTGTACGACGTCCTGGTCCTGCCGAACCTCTACGGCGACATCGTGAGCGACCTGGCGGCCGGCCTGGTCGGCGGGCTCGGGGTCGCGCCCGGCGCCAACATCGGGACCGAGGCGGCCGTGTTCGAGCCGGTCCACGGCTCAGCGCCCAAGTACGCGGGCCAGAACAAGGCCGACCCGACGGCGATGATCCTGTCGGGAGCGCTGATGCTTCGCCATCTCGGCGAGATCGCCGCCGCCGAGCGGGTCGAGGCCGCGCTGCGGGACGTCCTCGCCGATGGTCGGTCCGTCACCTACGACCTCGGCGGCTCGGCCGGGACGAGCGAGATGGCGGATGCCATCGTGGAGCGGCTGAGGCCGGGGTCCTCCGCGTCGGTCGGCGCGGCATCGGCCACAGGCTAGCGACCGCCTCGGTCGCCCAGCGACGGACACGGAGGTTCCATGCTGTTCCGCTACCGCGGGAGCGAGGGGATGCTCGCGTGGGCGTTCCATCGCATCTCGGGCGTCGCCATCTGGGTCTTCGTCCTGCTCCACGTGTTCGACATCTGGCTCGTGGGCGTGAATCCCAGGCTCTACGACGACGTCCTGACGATCTACGCGAGCCCGATCGGTCGGGTCGGGGAGACGCTCCTCGGTGCGGCGCTCCTGTACCACGCGCTGAACGGCCTGCGAATCATCATCATGGACTTCTGGCCGGCGATGACCCGCTACCACCGCCAGCTGTGGTACGGGGCCTGGGTGATCTTCGTGGCGGTCGGGATCCCCGGCGCGTTCATCATCCTCAAGCCCATCTTCGGGATGTAGGGGGTCCGCGATGTCGCTCTACTCGCGCTCGGGGCGGACCAGGCCGCAGAGCGGCGGCTGGGAGCTCGCCGTCTGGTACCTCATGCGGCTCACCGGCCTGGGACTCTTCGTGACCGCGCTGGCCCACTTCAGCATCACCCACTTCCTGTTCGATCCGTCGCACCAGACGGCGGCCTGGATCGGCGACCAGCGCTGGGGGAACATCGCCTGGCGGACCGTCGACTGGCTGATGCTGGGCTTCGTGATCTTCCATGCCTTCCTGGGTGTGCGGACCGTCGTCGGCGACTACACCAAGGGCGGCCTGCGGACGACGCTGACCATGGCGCTCTACCTCGGGGCGTTCGTGCTGTTCGCGCTCGGGACGATCGTCGTCGCGACGCTCCCGTTCCCGACCGCCTGAGGTCACGATGCAGATCGACTACGACGCGATCATCGTCGGCTCGGGCGGCGCCGGGCTCTGGGCGGCCGTCGAGCTCGCCAGGGCCGGGGTCAAGGCCGCCGTGCTGACCAAGCTGTATCCCACCCGCTCCCATACCGGCGCCGCCCAGGGCGGCGTCTGCGCCGCCCTGGGGAACCAGGAGGAGGACCACTGGGAGTGGCACATGTTCGACACCATCAAGGGCGGCGACTACCTCGTCGACCAGGATGCCGCCGAGGTGCTCGCCCGCGAGGCGATCGAGACGGTCATCGAGCTCGAGCACATGGGCCTGCCGTTCAATCGGACGCCCGACGGGAGGATCGACCAGCGGCGGTTCGGCGGCCATACCCGGAACTTCGGCGAGGCGCCGGTCAGGCGCTCGTGCTTCGCCGCGGATCGGACCGGCCACATGATCCTGCAGACGCTCTACCAGCAGTGCATCAAGCACGGCGTCCGCTTCTACGACGAGTACCACGTCGTCGACCTCGTCTTCGATGGCGGGGACGGCGGCGACGGCGGCCGCGCGGCCGGCGTCGTCGCCTACCGGGTCGCCGACGGCGAGCTCCACACGTTCCGGGCCAAGGCCGTCCTAATGGCGACCGGCGGGTTCGGCCGGATGTTCCGGGTCACCTCGAACGCCTGGAGCCTGACCGGCGACGGCGTCGCGCTGGTGTACCGGCACGGCATCCCGGTCCAGGACATGGAGTTCTACCAGTTCCACCCGACCGGGATCTACCGCCTCGGCGTCCTGCTCTCGGAGGCGGCCCGCGGTGAGGGCGGCATCCTGCTGAACGGGCAGGGCGAGCAGTTCATGATGCGGTACGCGCCGACGCTCGGAGACCTGGCCCCGCGCGACATGGTCAGCCGTGCGATCGTCACGGAGATCCGCGAGGGGCGCGGCGTCGAGGGCAAGGACTACGTCTACCTCGACGTCCACCACCTGGGCCGTGAGGTCATCGAGGAGAAGCTGCCGGACATCACCGACTTCGCCAGGGTCTACCTTGGGGTCGAGCCGCTCCGCGAGCCGGTGCCGATCCAGCCGACCGCGCACTACGCGATGGGCGGCATCCCGACCGATCTCCTGACCCGGGTCACCCGGGACGCGAGGAGCACGGTCGTGCCGGGACTCTACGCAGCCGGGGAATGCGCCTGCGTGTCCGTCCACGGGGCCAACCGTCTCGGCACGAACTCGCTCGTCGACCTGCTCGTCTTCGGCCGGCGAGCCGGGCGACAGATGATCCAGGACATCGGTGGCCTCGACCTGCCGTCGCTGCCGGACGACGTGCAGGAGCCGGTCCGGGCCGAGATCGAGGCGCTCCGCTCTCCGACCGGCGCCGGCGAGAACGCCGCCAAGATCCGGCGCGACCTTGCCGACGTCATGATGGACGACGTCGGCGTGTTCCGGGACGAGGCGATGCTGGGATCGGCGAAGCGATCCGTCGCGGCGCTCCGTGAACGCTACGGCCGCGTCCGCGTCCAGGACAAGGGCACGACGTTCAACACCGACCTGCTCGAGGCGCGCGAGGTCGGCTACCTCCTCGACTGCGCCGAGGCCACGGTCGCGGCCGCGCTCGCCCGGAAGGAGAGTCGCGGAGCCCACTCCCGGGAGGACTACCCGGAGCGGAACGACACCGACTACCTCGCGCACAGTCTGGTCACCAGGCGGGACGGGGCGCCCTCGATCGACTACAAGCCGGTCACGATCACCCGCTTCCAGCCCAAGCCGCGCACGTACTGAGCCCGAGCCGGAGAGCAGAGCGCCGATGCAGGTCGATCTCAGGATCCTTCGATACGACCCGGAGCGGGACCCGTCGCCCCACTGGGTCCCGTACACCGTGGACGCCGAGCCGATGGACCGCGTCCTCGACCTGCTCCACAAGGTCAAGTACGAGCAGGACGGGACGCTGACCTTCCGGCGGTCGTGCGGTCACGGCATCTGTGGCTCGGACGCGATGATGATCAACGGCCGCAATCGGCTGGCCTGCAAGATCCGGGTCGACCAGCTCGGCAAGCGTCGCATCGCCGTCGCGCCGCTCCCCGGGCTGCCCGTCGTGAAGGACCTGGTCGTCGACATGGACGGGTTCTTCGACCGCTACCGCAGCGTCATGCCGTTCCTGGTGGCGGAAGGCGCGGCGCCCGAGCGCGAGCGACGGCAGTCGCCCGAGCAACGGGTCCGGTTCGACGACACGACCAAGTGCATCCTGTGCGCCGCCTGCACCTCGTCCTGTCCGTCGTTCTGGGCACAGCCGTCCTACGTGGGACCCGCCGCCATCGTCAACGCCCATCGGTTCGTGTTCGATTCGCGCGACGAGGCCGGCGCCGAGCGGCTCGAGATCCTCGCCGACAAGGACGGCGTGTGGCGCTGTCGGACGATCTTCAACTGCACGGACGCCTGTCCGCGCGGGATCAAGATCACCCAGGCGATCCTCGAGGTCTCCTCGGCGATCGTGGACCGCCACGCGTAGGTCGGGGGACAGGGCGCTGGCGGACTCGCTCTGGCCGGATCGCGCGTTCCCGCCCGAGGACCCGGAGGCCGGGGAGCGCGAGGCCACCCCGTCCGCGGCGGCCGCCGAGTCGGCCCCGGCCGAGGGCGGCGTCGCCCGCGGTGAGCCCCCGGAGCGGGGGACCGCTCGACCGCGCCGGCTGATCATCCGGACCGACGGGGCGGCGCGTGGCAACCCCGGGCCCGCGTCCCTGGGCGCGGTGCTGATCGACGCCGCGTCGCCCGGGGCGGGTGACCCGTCCGCCGCGCCGTACGCGACGATCTCCGAGTACCTCGGCGTCCGGACGAACAACGTCGCGGAGTACACCGGCCTGCTGCGGGCCCTCGCCCTCGCCGCCGAGCTCGGCGCCCGCGAGGTCGAGCTGCTCCTGGACTCCCAGCTCATCGTGGAGCAGCTGCACGGTCGGTGGAAGGTGAAGGACGCCAAGCTGCGCCCGCTCTGGGAGGACGCCCGGCGGCACCTCGCCGGCTTCGACCGCTGGTCCGCACGGCACGTCCGTCGGTCGGAGAACCACGCGGCGGACGCGCTCGCCAACGAGGCGATCGACCGCGTCGGAGGTGGGGGCCCGGCCGTGGTCGTCCGCCGGCCGGTCGGCTGAGCCGGGGAGGGGGCTGGTAGGTGCCGGCCCGGTCCGCGCCGGACGAGCGCCGGGTCGGCCCGCCCGGGCCCCGTCGCGGCCCTCGCCCGGTGGGCTAGAATCGGTGGGCCAGCGAGGCGACCGGACGGTCGCGGGCCGAGTCCGGGGTGACCCGGGCCCGGCGTGAGGAAAGTCCGAGCTCCGCAGCGCAGGGTAGCGGGTAACGCCCGTCCGCCGTGAGGCGAGGACCAGTGCCACAGAGACGAGCCCCCGGCCGGCTTCGGCCGAGCCGGGGGGTGAAACGCGGCAAACTCTACCCGGAGCAAGGCCAAGTAGGAGGGCGCAACCCCGGTCCGCCGGGGGGAGAGGTGCGCTGCCCAGCCCTCGGGTCGGCCGCATGAGCCGTCGGGCGACCGACGGCCACAGATGGATGATCGTCCCCGTGAGCGATCACGGGACAGAACTCGGCTTACAGGTGGCCTCGCTGGCGCTCACACCCTACGACCGCGCGGCGGGCCATCCTCCCGCGCCGCCCGAGATCGCTTCATGAGGAGACCCGCCGGCGGACCGATCGCCTTTCACCTCGTCGCCGTCGACGCCTGGGAGGCAGCGCCGGCCGACGAGCCCTACCGGGCGGCCTCGCTCGCCGACGAGGGCTTCGTCCACCTCACGCATTCGATGAGGGATCTCGTCGATGTCGCGAACGCCCTCTACCGTGCCGACCCACGCCCCCACGTCATCCTGACCGTCGCGCTTCGACGGCTCAGCTCGCCGTGGCGGTACGACGGCGACGGGCGCTATCCCCATGTCTACGGCCCGCTCGACCGAGTGGCGATCACCGAGGTCCGGCCGATAGGCCGGGCGGTCGACGGTAGGTTCCTGACCGTCGATGGATCGGACCCGCCCGAGTCGCCGTGGAGCTCGGCGCATGGCCGTGGATCGACCTGACGGTCCGGCGCGAGCCTCAGTCCTCGTCGGGTCGGAAGATGTGCGCGGCCGTGCAGGAGTTGCAGATCGGCATCGCCGAGCCGAGGTCGCCGAGAGGGATCGGCCGGCGGCGATCCGGGTAGAGGCAGGCGACCTCATAGAGGCGATCGCCCGGCACCTGCACCTGGGTGAGGCGGCGGAACGTGCAGCGCTTGATCCGATGAGCCGCCAGCGCGTAGGCGTTCGGCTCGGCGTTGGATTCGGCTAGCGGCAGCGCCATGGCGATCGGGCAGTCTCGTGCATCGGATCCGTGGGTCGCGTCCCGGCCCGGGTCCGGGCGCCGCAGCCTAGCATCCGGCTCGTCGCCGCGGCAACGGTCGAAAGGTACTAGCTCGGACCGAGAACGCCAACCCGGAGGATGCACGGGCGCGGGCAGGACGGGCTAGACTCCCGCGCGGCGCCTCAGCGCGTCGAAGCAGGGCAGGGAGCGCGTGAACGACGGCGACGACGGCGGCGGACCGACCGGCGGCGGGCTGGAGGATGGCGTCGCCGCGCGAGCGGAGGCCGAGGCCGCTGCCGCGGCCGCGATCGAGGCCGAGACTCGCGAACCCGACTCGACTCCCCCCGGGACCTGCCCCTTCCTGCGCCTCGAGGACGCGGGTGTCCTCGCCCGCCCCCGTGGACTCCCGGACGCCGACCACCGCTGCGCTGCCCTGCCCGTGGTCGTGCCCGTCTCCGAGCGGCAGCAGGCGCTGGTCTGCCTCCAGCGGGCCCACGACGTCTGCCCGCGCTACCTCCGGGGGATGCTGGTCGTCCCGACCTCCGAGCCGGCGTCCGCCGACCGCCGGCTGCCGCGGGCGACCGTGGCGGCGAGCGGGATCCTGCTGCTCTCGCTCGCGGTCGCCCTCGGCTTCGTCGTGGCCAACGGGGGCATCGCGGCGCCGATCGCGACCGGCGGCAGCCCGGCGCCGTCGGCGAGTCCGAGCGAGCAGGCGGCGGCCTCGTCGAGCCCCTCGGCCACGCCCGCGGCGAGCCCGAGCCCGGTCGCGTCCACTTCGGCGGTCCCCGGGTCCTCCGCGAGCCCCGGGCCGTCACCAACGCCGACGGCGAGCGCCGGACCCTCGCCGATCTTCACGTCGACGCCGATCGCGACCAGCGACCGCTACGCGCTCCTGGCGCCCTGCCCGGACAAGCCCGACTGCTACATCTACACCGTGCGCCAGGGCGACAACCTGACGAGCATCGGGCTGTACTTCGGCGTCCCGTTCCAGACGATCCTCCAGCTCAATCCCTGGATCACCGATCCGACGACGATCCGGCAGGGGGATCGGATCGTCCTGCCGCCACCGACGCGCTGAACGTCGCCCGTCCGGAGGGCCGACGGGGACCACGCGACCCGCCGTCGCCCGCTCGGTGATGTCATCCGTCGCGGGAGCGACCGCGACCGCTGGACCGGGCTCCCGGCCCACTGCGTGGACGGCCGATCCCGGTGGGTCGCCCGGCGGGACCCCGACCCTCGCAGGTCGAGCTCCCACGCGGCTGCCCGGGTCCGCCCTGCGGGACCTGCAGGACTCGCATTGACTCGCTTGCCGGGGCGCGTACAATGCGTCGAAGTGGCACGAAGTGGTGCCAAGTGGGGAAGAGGTCCACGAGTCCCCGTCCAGGCGGGGGTCGAGGGCGCGACAGAGGAAGCCCGATCAGGTGTTCACCGGCGAGTACCGGCACTCGGTGGACGACAAGGGACGGATCGCCGTCCCTGCTCGCTTCCGCGTCCAGCTCGCCGGCGGCGCGTTCGTGTCGCGCTGGATCGACGGCTGCCTGGCGATCTTCCCCAGGGACGACTGGGACGGACTCGCGGCGAAGGTCGCCAGCCTCCCGGTCACCGACCCCGGATCCCGGGCCTTCCAGCGGTTCCTCTTCGGCGGGGCCATCGAGGGCGAGCTCGACCGGCAGGGTCGCGTGCTCGTCCCGGCGTACCTCCGCGCGTGGGCGGGCCTGGAGGGCGAGGCCGTGATCGTCGGGTCGCGCGACCACGCCGAGATCTGGGCCCCGGCGCGCTGGGAGAGCGTCCGCCGGGAGCTCGAGGACCCCGAGGCGCTGGCGCAGCACCTGACCGGCCTCGGGATCTGACCACATGCGCTTCCAGGGTCCGCTCGGGATCCGATCGACGGCGGTGGAGGAGAGATGAAGGAAGGGCACCTGCCGGTGCTGGTGGAGGAGGTCATGACGATGCTCGCTCCAGCGTCCGGCAGCCTTCAGATCGATGCCACGGTCGGCGGCGGTGGGCACACCGAGCGGATCCTGGAGGCGACCGATCCTGATGGCCGCCTCCTCGGGTTGGATGCCGATGGGGCGGCCATCGCCAGGGTGCGAGAGCGGCTGGCGCGCTTCGGCGACCGGCTCGTCCTGCGCCAGGCGGACTTCCGGGAGATCGGTCATGTCGCGCCCGCGTCCGGCTTCGCCGACGTCGACGGCTGCCTGTTCGATCTCGGCCTCTCCTCGTTCCAGCTGGCCGATGCCGAGCGCGGGTTCGGGATCCGGACCGGCGGGCCGCTCGACATGCGGTTCGACGCCGGTCGCGGGGTCCCGGCGTCGGAGCTGCTCGCGACCCTGGACGAGCGGGAGCTGACCGCGCTCCTCCGCCGCTACGGCGAGGAGCCGTTCGCGCCGCGCATCGCCCGGGCGATCGTCGCCGAGCGCCGGGGCGCCCCGGTGGACACCGCCGAGCGGTTGGCCGCGATCGTCGAGCGAGTCGTCCCGGCGCCACCGCGCGGACGTCGCCGGATCCATCCGGCGACCCGGGTGTTCCAGGCCCTGCGGATCGCGGTGAACGACGAGCTCGGGGCGCTCGCGGAGGGCCTCGCCGCCGCCGTCGACCTGCTGCGGCCGGGCGGCCGGCTGGTCGTCCTCAGTTACCACTCGCTCGAGGACCGGATCGTCAAGCGCTTCTTCCAGGCCGAGCGCCGCGGCTGCACCTGTCCGCCCGAGGCGCCCGTCTGCGTCTGCGGGCGACAGCCGCGCCTGCGGCTGGTCACCCGACCCTCGCTCACGGCCGGCGTGGCCGAGATCGCCGCCAATCCCCGCGCCAGGAGCGCCCGCCTGCGGGCCGCCGAGCGCATCGCTGCCTGAACCCGACCCGGCGGACGGTCCGCCGGGCGTCGCCCACCGGAGCAGGAGGAGCCCCGATGAGCAAGCGCCACCAGTCGAGCCGACGGAAGACCTACGGCCGGCGGCAGCACGAGGTCCGCGAACGGACGCAGCGGCGGCGGGAGCTCGAGCTGCTCGACGTTCGAGTCGACGCGTTCGGCTCGTCCGGCCGTGCCGAGCCGTTCGGCGCCTTCGACATGGACCCCGGCACGCGCCCGTTCCGGTTCGCGCTCGGCGACTGATGGCTGTCTACGAAGGCGCTCGACCCCGACCGGCTCTTGCCCCGCGGACCGGCCTCGCCC
>JAPVSP010000504.1:0-2050 GCA_047519685.1 Chloroflexota bacterium | reverse complement strand
AGGCTGAAGATGCGGACGCTGTCGATGAGCCGGCGGCCCGCCTCGGCCCCGCCCTTGACGCCGAACGTGACGATCCCGCCGAAGCCGCCCTGCAGCACCCGGGTGGCGATCCCGTGCGACGGGTGCGACTCGAGGCCCGGGTAGCTGACCCAGGCGACCTCGTCCTGCGCCTCCAGCCAGCGCGCGATGGCCAGGGCGTTCTCACTGTGCCGGGCGATCCGCAGCGGCAGCGTCTCGAGGCCCTGCAGGAAGAGGAACGAGTTGAACGGCGACAGCGCCGGCCCGAGGTCGCGCAGGAGCTGGACCCGGAGCTTGAGGATGTACGCGAGGTTGCCGAACGCCTTCGTGTAGCTGACGCCGTGGTACGAGGGATCCGGGTCGACGAAGTCGGCGACGAAGCGCTCGGAGCCGGCCCAGTCGAAGGTCCCGCCGTCGACGACGACGCCGCCGATGGCCGTGCCGTGGCCGCCGATCCACTTGGTCGCCGAGTGGACGACGATGTCGGCGCCCTGCTCGATCGGACGGGCCAGCAGCGGCGCGAAGGTGTTGTCGACGATGAGCGGGACGCCGTGGGCGTGGGCGATGTCGGCGATGGCTCGGATGTCGTGGACGTCCAGGCGCGGGTTGCCGATGGTCTCGAGGAAGACGGCCTTGGTCCGGCCGTCGATGGCCGGGGCGAAGGCGGACGGGTCGGTGCCGTCGACGAAGCGGGTCGCGATGCCGAGCCTGGGGAGCGTGTGCTCGAAGAGGTTGTAGGTGCCCCCGTACAGGCTCGAGCTGCTGACGATGTTGTCGCCGGCCCGGGCGAGGTTGAGGATCGCCAGGGTCTCGGCTGCCTGGCCGGAGGCCAGGCCGACGGCACCGACGCCGCCCTCGAGCGCGGCGACCCGCTCCTCGAACACGCCGGTCGTGGGGTTCATGATCCGGGTGTAGATGTTCCCGAACTCCTCGAGGGCGAAGAGGCGCCCGGCGTGGGCCGCGTCGTTGAAGACGTAGCTCGTCGTGGCGTAGATCGGGACGGCCCGGGCGTTGGTCGCCGGGTCGGGCTTCTGGCCCGCGTGCAGCGCCAGGGTCTCGGGGCGCAGCGCGGGCTCGTCGTGGTGGCTCATGTCGTGGCTCCTCCGGTCGGTTCGGGTGGCGGGACGCGGTCCCCAGTGGGCCCCGCGTGGCGGGGCGGATCCATCGCGGATCCGTTGGGGTTCGGCGGCGTCCGTCGCGTCTGTCGGAGGAACAAGAAAGCCGCAGGTCCGGCGGTCGGATCTGCGGCCCCGGGACCGGTCCTCGGTCCCGCTTCGTCAGCCTGTCAGCCGTTCAGCCAGCGAGACCTCGGACCCCGTCCTCCACGCGACGGGGCCGCCAGGGCATGAACATGGGACAGGACCGAGGCGACATGTTGCGGCGCAGAGTGCCAGACCGCCGCGCCTCCGTCAACCGGCGCAACCGAAGCGCAACCGAGCCGGGCGTCCATGGGAGCGCTGGGCGATGATTGGCGAACGGAGGAGGTGACGGTGCACGCGATCCCCGGACGGTTCCGCGCCTACGTCGTCGAGCGCTTCGAAGATCGGGTCGAGCGGAGCGTCCTGGAGCTTTCCCCCGGCGACCTCCCCGAGGGCGAGGTCGACGTCCGGGTGTCCTGGTCCGGTGTCAACTTCAAGGACGGCCTCGCGGCGCGGTTCGACGGCAATGTCGCCCGGATCAGCCCGCTCGTCCCGGGCATCGACCTGGCCGGCGAGGTCGTCGCCAGCCGCGATCCGGCATTCCCGGTCGGGTCGAGCGTGCTTGCCAACGGCTACGACCTCGGGGTGTCCCGCCACGGCGGCTACACCGAATACCAGCGGCTGCCGGCCGGCTGGGTCGTCCCGCTGCCGGCGGGCCTGTCGGCCCGGGAGGCGATGGCGATCGGGACGGCCGGCTTCACGGCGGCGATGGGGGTGGTCGCGCTCGAGTCTCGGGGCCTCCGGCCATCGGACGGCCCGGTCCTCGTCACTGGTGCGAGCGGCGGCGTCGGCCGGGTGGCGCTCGCGATCCTCGCGCCACGGGGCTACAAGGT
>JAPVSP010000503.1:0-3730 GCA_047519685.1 Chloroflexota bacterium | reverse complement strand
CGGCCGGGCCGGGAGCGCGATCGGCCGGGCCGGGAGCGCGATCGGCCGCGGCCGGCGGGCGGTCGCCCGATCGGGGCTGGAAGCCCGGGTCGCCCTCGTCGCGAGGTCGCGGGTCGAGGGGCGTGACCGTGTTCGCGACGAGCTCCGTCGTGTACCGCTTCTGCCCGCTCTGGTCCTCCCACTGGCGGGTCTGGAGTCGACCCTCCACGTAGACCTTGCGACCCTTGCGCAGGTACTCGGCGGTCCGCTCGGCCAGCGGGCCCCAGGCCACGACGCGGAACCATTCGGTCTCTTCCTGCCAGTCGCCGTTCTGGTCCTTGTAGTTGCGGTTGACCGCGACGGTGAACTGGGTGACCGGCTGACCGTTGGGCGTGTACCGCATCTCGGGATCCCGCCCCAGGTTGCCGATGATCATCGCCTTGTTGAGCGACATCGCAGGCGTCTCCCCTCGTCAGTCGATCGCGGCGGGAGCGGCCTCGCTCTCGGACTCGTCGATCTGCTCGCCGGGCTCTTCTTCCTCCTCCTCGACGGACGGAAGCTCGCCCTCCTCCTCGAGGGCCTCGGCCGTCCCGTCGCGGCGCGCGGCCTTGACCGGGCGCTCGACACGCACGACGAGGTGACGGAGCACCTCCTCTGTGATGAGCAGGCCGCGCTCCAGCTCGGCGATCGCCTCGGCCGGCGCCTCGAACAGGACGATGTGGTACGAGCCTTCGCGGTACCGCTCGATGGGATACGCCAGCCGGCGGCGCCCCCAGGGGGCCACCTTCACGATCTGACCGCCCGAGGTGGCGATCTGGCGGGTGGTGCGGTCGACGACGGCCTGCACCCGGTCGTCCGGCGCATCCGGCCGAAGGACCAGCATCAACTCATAGCGGCGCATGCGCCTGCGGACTCCTTCCTGTGGGGATGCCCCGCTGCGAGCGCGTCGCGCGGAGCCGAAAGGGCAGGCCGGTAGTCTATCACGCTCGCCCGGCGCGACCGGCGCCGAGGCCGGGGGCGGCCGCGTCGTATCATCACGCCATCCGAACCAGACTCACCGGGGAGCTCTCGTGCCCTCCAGCACCATCCTGCTCGTCGACGCCGACCCGGCCGCCGCGCAGCTCGTCGCGGACGTCCTCACCGGGGCCGGACACGCCGTCACGACCGCCACCGACGGCGACGAGGGGTTCCGTCGCGCGGCCGAACACGATCTCGTCGTCATCGACATCCTGCCGACGCCGACCGGCGCAGCAGACCTGTGCAAGGAGATCCGGGCGACGCCGGCCCTCGCGGCGATCCCCGTCCTGTGCATCTCCCAGAGCGACGACGTCGAGGAGCGGATCGCGTTCCTCGAGGTCGGGGCCGACGATGTCGTCGCCAAGCCATTCGACTCGCGGGAGCTGGAGGCCCGCGTCGAGGCGCTGGTCCTGCGGTTCCAGCGCTCCCGGCAGCTCGCCCCGGCGACGGTCGTTGGGCGCCCCGACGAGGGACCCCGGCGGATGGTCGCCGTGTTCAGCCCGAAGGGTGGCGTCGGCAGCACGACGATCGCCACCAACCTCGGGATGGTGCTGGCCCGCCGCAAACCCGACAGCACCGTGGTCGTCGACCTCGCGCTGCAGTTCGGCCAGGTGGCGACCCACCTCAACCTCATCCCGCGCCTGACGCTCGCCGACCTCGTGCGCGACGACACGGCGCTCGCCGAAGCCGAGCTCCTTCGGACATATACGACCCGACACGACAGAGGCCTCCACGTCCTGGCCTCGCCGGGCAGCCCCGACCTCGCCGGGCTTGTCACGGCAGCCCACGTCGAGCGCGTCCTGACGACCATCCTCGGGACGTTCGACAGCGTCATCGTCGACGCAGGCTCAACGCTCGACGAGCGGACGTTCGTGGTGTTCGAGCATGCCCAGACGGTCATCTTCCCGGTCTATCCGGAGATCGCGGCGCTCAAGGCGCTCCACTCGCTGCTCGACTACCTCAACGAGTCGGGGTCCGTGATGGCCAAGGCGACGTTCGTGCTCAACTCGATCCTGGCCAGGGAGCTCGTCCGGGTCCGCGATGTCGAGGTCGCGCTCGGAAGCCGCGTGTCGGCCCACCTGCCGTACGACCCGTTCCTCTACGTCAAGGCCGTCAACGAGGGCATCCCGATCGTGGTCGGGGCACCCCGGTCGGCACCGGCCGAGGCATTCATGCGCCTCGCCGACCTGGTGTTCTCCGGCGACCCCACGGGCGCCCCGCTGCCCCACGTGGAGGAGCGCCGAGGCATGCTCGGCGGGCTGCTGCGCCGAGGCTGATCCTCGCCAGGCGGGTCGGCCTCAGGTCCCGGCGAGGCGGCGAGCTCGGCTACCTCCCGGCGTGGGTGGTCGGTGACGATGATCCGGCTGACGGACGGGTAGACGTTCAGCTCGAGACGCTCGAACCGCTCGCCCGCTGCCTCGCGCACCCACTCGATCTTCTCCGCGGTCGCGGGGGCCAGCAGGCTGGCGACATCGGCGCGGCCATCCTCTCCCACCCTGGGTGCCAGCCCGACGATCTCGGCCTCGCGGGCGGCGAGCGTCAGCAGGCGCCGCCCCCCACCACCGATGAGTATGGGCGGGTGCGGCGGGAGGCCGACCGGCGGGTCGGCGCCTCCGTCCGGGTTCGAGGCGGCCAGACGCAGCGGCCCCGAGCTCACCGCAACGCTGGCCGGCCTCTCTCGTGCGCTAGTGGATGACGAGATTGCCGCCGGCGACGGGCACCATGTAGCGGTCGTAGTTCGTTCTGGCCCGCTCGCAATACCAGTCGAGGCTCTCGAAGTCCACGAAGGTGATGGCGAGGTCCCCATTCGTGCCGGGCGTGCCACCGTCATGGAGTCGAGCGGCCCAGCTCGTCAGGCCCGGGATGTCACTGTCGAGGACGGGACCCGCGATCCAGGCGTCCGAGCCTTCGATCGTGACGCAGGTCACCTCGCCGTCGATGAAGCCACCGACGGTGTTCGAGAAGGAGAACGTGCCGCTGGCCGGCGTGGTCGCATGGGCATCGACGGTTATCGTCGCGACGACGCCGCCGAACTCGGTCTGGTAGGTGCCCGTCACTTTCGCGACGCCGGCCGCCTGCACCCCCGTGGCCGACACCAGCAGCAGCGTGACCGCCAGAACCCCTGCTCTGCGCATCTGAGCCTCCCGGGACGCCCCCTCAGCGGGTCGGTCTCGCCAGTGGCTCGGCGCGGTCCCGGCGGCCGTGAGCATGGGCCGCGCGTCGATGCCTCCCGCATCCAAGCCGGACCATCGCCGAAACGACACGGTGCCGCCTAGTGTCCTATGGCATCTGGGAGATACAGGCAGGCGGAAGCGGTGCACTCAGGCAATGGCCCCGGACGCTCGGCGCTCCGCTGGCCGGTACCGCCTCGGGATCGCAGGTGACGACGCGGAGCCGCCAGCATGACCCCTGGGCCGGCACGAAGTACGGCTCCTCGCTGCGGGGTGGAGCCGTGCGCTCGATCGGACCGGTCCCGGTCCACTCCTCGTCGAGGGTGATGGCGTCGGGCAGCACCGGGCAGACTCTGACAGGACACCAGCGGCGTGGTCCCACTGACCGAGGCGAACGCGAGCCGATCCTCGTGTGCCGAGGGCGAGATTCGAACTCGCACGGGCTCTCGCCCAGCCGAGTTTAAGTCGGCCGCGTCTGCCAGTTCCGCCACCTCGGCGCCCGGGGATCGTACCGCCCGCCGGGCCGACCGGCGGGCGATCGGTCGATCGAGCGTGAGCGGTGG
>JAPVSP010000502.1:0-2179 GCA_047519685.1 Chloroflexota bacterium | reverse complement strand
GCTGGTACCGCTGCGGCGGCCGCCAGCGGGACCGGGGTCCGCTCGACGGCGCCTGCCCGAGTGCCTTCCTCCGCGGCGAGGCGATCGAGCGCCAGGTGTGGGCGGACATCGAGCGCTTCCTGCGCAACCCGGGCGACGCCCTCGCGGACCTCGAAGGCGAGCTCGGCGTCGAGAACGAGGCGGCGATCGCGGAGGCCGAGCGGATCACCCTCGGTCGGGCGATCGCTGGCCTCCAGGCACAGCGCGAGCGGGTCCTGGGGCTCGCGGTTCGGGGCCATCTGAGCGAAGCCGAGGCCGATCGCGAACTCGAGCGCGTCACCCGCGAGCGTGCCGCCTTCGAGGAGTCCGGCCCACTCCCCCTCGAGCTCCAGCCCCCGCGGCAGCCACGCCTCGTCGTCTGGGGCGCCAGTGTCCCGGAGCGGATCGACGAGCGGACGCTTCGCAGGGTTGACCAGGTCGAGCGAGGTCCACTCCACGTCCCGTGGGCCGTCACGGAAGGGCAGGCGCGCGCCCCACGAGGGCTCCCGCGGCCAGAGCGCCCAGGTCGACCCGAAGTAGGCCGCCACGCGCGGGCGGCTCACCTGGCCCCGCCACGCGGTCGGGACAAGTCCCGGCATCGTGAAGCCGTCGCGCAAGAGCGGCGTGGCGCGGAACGCCGGCTTGGGAGCCGAGCGGTGCGCGATGACCAGCCGACCGTCCTCCTGCCAACCTCCGGCGAGGCTTCCCTCCTCGAGGCCGATGACGGCCCGGGCGAAGGCGTCGAAGACCTCGGGCTCATGCTCGGGTGCCTCCGGGAAGTCGGTCGGCGACAGGACCAGCGCGTCCGTCGGCGTCACAGATCTCGTCACAGGCCCGATTCTTCCGGACGGGCGCGTAGCGTGCCGACTCGTGACGCGAGACACCCCCCGAGTCCCAGCCGCTCCACCCGCGCGACCGACCCGGTCCCCCATCCGCCTTGCCAAGCCGCTCGACATCGAGCGTACATGGGTCCCTGACCGCGAGGCTCAGCTGGCGGCGCTCCGGGTGGCCCTCGGCCTCCCTCGCGCCCTGCCCGGCCCGCGGTCAGGAGGGCAGCGATGAGCGCCGAGCCGATCCCCGCCCCTCGCCGGGTGGCGACCTACGAGCGGGTCAGTTCCGAGGACCAGCGCGAGCGCGAGACGATCAAGACCCAGCGCGACGCCCTCGATCGCCGGCTCGCGAGCGAGCCGGGCATCACCCTCGTCGGTCGGTACGTCGACGAGGCCGTCTCGGGCTCGAAGGGTGTCGCCGAGCGGCCCGATGGCGGCCGCCTCCTGCGCGATGCCGAGGCGGGCCGCTTCAACGAGCTGTGGGTCTATCGGCTCGACCGGCTCGGCCGGGACCTCGTCGACATGGCGATCGTCGGCCGCCGGCTCCGCGGGCTCGGGATCCGCCTGGTCAGCCTGGTCGAGGGCGAGCCCGATCCCTTCATGTTCGACATCCAGGCCGCCCTCGCCGAGAACGAGAAGCGGATATTCCGCCAGCGCTCGGCCGACGGCCTGGAGCGGGCCGCCCGCGAGGGCCGCTACACCGGCGGCATCGTCGCCTTCGGGTACGTCGCGCAGGATCGCAAGGAGGCGGCCCGGCTGGTGCCGGACACCCGGCCGCTGTCCGACACGCTCGAGCTGTCGGCGGCCGACGTCATCCGCGCGATGTATCAGCGTCTCGCGATCGACGGCTGGACCTGCCCGCGGATCGCCCAGGAGCTCAACGCCCTCTCGGTCCCGACGAGCTATGCGCGAGCCGGCCGCGAGGTGAAGCGCGGGGAGCGCCGCGAGCGCACCCAGGGGGTCTGGCGCGCCGGGCGGGTCCGCAACATCGTGCGCGAGCCCAAGTACATGGGCCGGCTCGAGTACGGTCGGCGGACGAGGCAGACGCGCGACATCATCCCGGCTTCCATCGAGCCGCTCGTGTCCGAGGCGCTCTGGCAGGCAGCGCAGGCGGCCCTCGACCGAAACCGCCGGGTCAGCCGGAACACCCGCCGCCGCTATCTGCTGAAGGGCGTCATCCGCTGCGGCGCCTGCGGCCTGACGTACGTCGGCAGCCAGGGCCGTCCCGGCGCGAGCTGGTACCGCTGCGGCGGCCGCCAGCGGGACCGGGGTCCGCTCGACGGCGCCTGCCCGAGTGCCTTCCTCCGCGGCGAGGCGATCGAGCGCCAGGT
>JAPVSP010000501.1:0-2887 GCA_047519685.1 Chloroflexota bacterium | reverse complement strand
GTGGAGGCGACGAGCGGATTCGAACCGCTGAATAGAGGTTTTGCAGACCTCCGTGTTAAGCCACTTCACCACGTCGCCCCGTGGTCGCTGCGCTGCCCTGCCGGCGGTCCCGACGCGATCACCAGGTTGGCTGCCCCTCGAGGATTCGAACCTCGCCTAACGGATCCAAAGTCCGCTGTCCTACCACTAGACGAAGGGGCAGCGGCGGGTTCGCTCCGGGAGCTCGCGACCGAGGGGGATGGAGCGGAAGACGGGACTCGAACCCGCGACCCTCACCTTGGCAAGGTGATGCTCTACCAACTGAGCCACTTCCGCTCGATGACCGCGACCGTCGTCGGTGGTGCCGAGAGCCAGATTCGAACTGGCGACACCGCGATTTTCAGTCGCGTGCTCTACCAACTGAGCTATCTCGGCCCGTCGTCCTCCAGGCGGCGGACCGCCCGTCGGCGCGCGAGAGGATACCACGGGCCTCGTGAGAGCAGCAAGGCGAGCCCGGTTCCGCGGGCCCTCAGTCGAGCCCCTTGAGCTCGCGCTCCTCGGCCGGCGGAAGCGGGCCTTCGCCGGTCAGCTGGCGGATCCGTTCGATCCGCTCGAGGATCGGCGGATGGGTCGACATCAGGTTGGATGACCGCGCCTCGAACTTCTTGATCGGGTTCGTGAAGTACAGGTGCTGGGTCGCCTGGTTGGCGGCCTCGAGGACGTCCTGGTCGGTGGAGATCTTCTCGAGCGCGCGCTCCAGGCCGTAGGGATTCCGCGTCAGCTCCACCGACGAGACGTCCGCGAGGTACTCGCGCTGCCGGCTGACGGCCATCTGGACGAGGGCGGCGAAGATCGGGGCGAGGATCGCCAGGACGATCGCGAGCACGAAGACGATCGCCTGGAGGCCGCCTCCCCCACCCCCCGAATCCCGGCTGCGACGTCCTCCGCCGAACCAGAACGAGTAGCGCAGGAACATGCCGGCCAGCAGCGCGATGCTGCCGACGAGCACCCCGACGAGCAGCGAATAACGGATGTCGAAGTTGCGGACGTGGCTCAGCTCGTGGCCGAGCACCCCCTGGAGCTCTTCTCGGTCGAGCTTCTGCAGGAGCCCCGAGGTGACCGCGATCGACGCATGCTGGGGATCGCGCCCGGTGGCGAACGCGTTCGGCGCCGTGTCGTTGATGAGATACACCTTGGGCATCGGGATGCCGGCGGCGATCGACACCTCCTGGACGATGTTCATCAGCTGGGGCGCCGACGAGGGATCCACGGGCTTGGCCGACGAGGCGGCGAGCACGAGCTGGTCGCCCGCGAAGTACGAGCCGGCCGAGGTGACCAGGCCGAGGACGACGGCCGCGAGGGTGACGCCGAGCGCGCCCGACGTCTGTCCGGTCAGCCCGTAGCCGATGGCGCCGCCCAGGAGGCCGAGCAGCACGACGACGATGAGCACCAGCAGGAAGGAATTCCGCCGGTTCGCCGCCGCCTGGGCGTAGAACGTCGTGGTCGCCACGCTGCCTCCGCGGCGCGCGCTCGGCCGCCGCCTAGCGGTTGAGGGTCAGGTCGACCGCGGGGACGGCCTGCGCCTCGGGCTCGGCCTCGAAGAACTCGCGCTTGGTGAACCCGAGCGGGCCGGCGATCAGCATCGCCGGGAAGGTCTGGATGTTCGTGTTGTACTCGAGGACCGTCGCGTTGTAGTGCTGGCGGGAGAAGCTGATCTGGTTCTCGGTCGTGGTCAGCTGCTCCTGCAGGCTCAGGACGTTCTCGTTCGCCTTCAGCTGCGGGTAGTTCTCGACCACCGCGAAGAGCGAGCGGAGTGACGCGGTCAGGGCGTTCTCGGCCTGCGCCTGGGCGGCTGGCCCCTGCCCTCCGGCCGAGATCGCGGCGGCCCGCGCGTTCGTGACGTCGGTCAGGACCTTCTGCTCGAACTCCATGTAGCCGCGGACGGCGTTCACCAGGTTGGGGATCAGGTCGTGCCGTCGCTTGAGCTGGACGTCGATCTGGGCGAACGCCTCGTCGATCCGGAGCCGTCGCTGGACGAGCCCGTTGTAGATCAGGATGAGCCCGACGATCGCGACGATGACGATCGCCAGGACGATGATCAGCGGCCAGTTCATGGAGCCCTCCCCTTGCGTGGTCCCCGAGGAGTGTAGGCGGCCGGCGAGCGCCGCGTCACGCGTCCGGGCAGGTCATCGTCCGACGCGCCGCTCGAGAGATGGATCGTGGTGGGCGGTGGAGGACTCGAACCCCCGACATCCTCGGTGTAGCAAGATCGGCCTCGTCGGCCCAGCGAGGCTGGCCGGCCGGAGCCGGGATCGAGGCCCGTCCGAGACGCCTGGCACGCCTACGGCTTCGACCAAGCGCGGCAGGTCCAGGCGAGCTGACCGGAGAGCGTACGGGGCAGGCCGGGCGGCGCGGGATCTGCGACGAGCGCGTCGAAGGTGACCGTGCCGCTCGCGCCGTGGTCGGCGACGATCCGGACCGGGCCGCCCCAGAGGAACTGGGTGAACCCGGACGGTTCGCGCAGCTGGAGCACCAGGCGCGGGTACCCGATCGAGGATCCGAGGCCGATCGGGCTCGGGTCGGCGAGGTAGAGATCGGCATAGATCGTCGAGGTCCCGATGCTCGCGACGTCCATGGCGGAGACCTCCGCGACGACGGCGGAATCCGGCCCCGAGCGGCACCAATGCCCGAAGGTGCCGTCGGGTCCATCCGTCGTGGGCTTCGACGTGAAGCCGGGCGGCGCGTCGAGCCGGAGGGACACGTCGGCATGCGCCTCGAAGTACGTCGGGAAGGACGCCGCCGTCCCCTGCCACACGTACGGCCGAGCGGGGGTCTCGCGCGCGATGGCCCACCCTCCGAGACCCGCCGAGGAGCCGAGCCAGCCACCGACGAAGGTGCCGACCGCGAG
>JAPVSP010000500.1:0-5593 GCA_047519685.1 Chloroflexota bacterium | reverse complement strand
GCTCCGGACCTGGTGGTGCTCGACGTCATGCTCCCGGGCCTCGACGGCTTCGAGGTCTGCCGGGCCATCCGCCGCGAGGCCGACACCCCGATCCTCATGCTCACGGCGCGGACCGACGATGTGGATGCGATCGTCGGGCTCGAGCTCGGCGCGGACGACTACGTGACCAAGCCCTTCAACCCGCGAGCCCTCGTCGCACGCGTCAAGGCGATCCTCCGCCGGACGGACGGCGCGGTCCGAGCCGGCCGACCCATCGAGGTGGGCGACCTCAGGATCGACCCTCGGCGGCGCGAGGCGACCGTGGGACCGCGGAGGCTCGAGCTCCGCGCCCGGGAGTTCGATCTGCTCGCGGCCCTCGCGCGCGACCCGGGCGTGGTCCTCACGCGCGACGCCCTGCTCGAGGACGTCTGGGGCACCGACTTCCCCGGCGAGACGCGGACGGTGGACGTCCACGTCGCCGAGCTGCGCAAGAAGCTCGGCCAGGACGGACCGCCGATCGAGACGGTCCGGGGCCTGGGCTACCGGCTCGTGCCACCGCCCCGCGAACCCCTGCCGGCCGACCCCGCGGGAGCTTGACCCATGCGCCTCGGCAGTCTCACCGCCCGCCTGGCGGCGACGCTCGCCGCGCTCGTCGCCGCGATCGTCCTGGCCCTCGGCGCCACGACGTTCGTCGTGCTCCGCGACCTGCACACGGCCGCCGCCGAGGGCCGGGTCGTGGATCTGGTCGATTCCACGCTGCCGCAGGTCCGGGCGACCGCCGTCGGTGGTGATCTGCGCGGTGCGCTGGCCGACCTCGGCGACGTGCTCGCCTCTCGCGGGGTCGTTGCGTACCTGCTCACGGTCGACGGGCGGCTGCGGGGCGTCGGCGGCGGGATCGTCCGGGCCGAGCCAGCGATCGTGGTGGGCGCGCCGGCGGTCCGCGGGACGACGACGAGCGGCACGACCAGCATCGGCGGCCAACGGGTGGTCTATGCGGCCACCGTCCTCGGACCCGGCGCCTCCGGCGCTCCGAGGGCGCTCGTCTTCACGGAGCCGGACGAGGCGGGGAGAGAAGCGCTCGACGACCTGCTCCACTCGATCCCGCTCGTCCTACTGGTCGCCCTCGCCGTCGGGGGAGGCCTCGGCTGGCTGCTCGTCCGGTCGGTCAGCGGCCCGCTCGGACGGCTCGCGGCCGCCGTCCGCGATGTCCCGTCGAGCGCCGGACGGCCGCTGCCGGTCGAGGGCCCGGACGAGGTACGCGAGCTCACCGCCAGCTTCAACGCGATGGCGATGGAGCTCGACTCGACGCGCCGCCGGGAGTCCGACCTGCTGGCCAACCTCCGGCACGACCTCCGCACGCCGCTCACGGTCATCGGCGGGTTCGCCCGCGCCCTCGAGGACGGGACGGCCCGCGGGGCGGATGCGCGGATCGCGGCCCGGGCGATCGCCGAGGAGACGGACCGCCTCGAGCGGCTCGTCGGGGAGCTCGGCGCCTTCGAGCGCCTGCGCTCCGGTGACGATGGCCTCCGGCCGGAGCCGATCGACGCCCGGGCGCTCGTCGCCGAGACCGTCGAGCGCTTCGCCGGCCCCGCCGCGGGCGACGGCGTGAGCGTCGCCGTGGGGCCGTCGATGACGCGGCCCGAGGAGCCGCTCGTCCTCGCCGCGGACCGCCTGGCCGCCGAGCGGATCCTCGCCAACCTCGTCGCCAACGCCCTCGCGGTCGTGACCCGGCCCGGCGGCCAGGTCCGGCTGTCGGCCGACCGGGCGACGGGGCCCGACGGGCGGCCGGCCGTCGTCCTGCGCGTGTCGGACGACGGGCCGGGCTTCCCGGTCGGCGAGCTGGACCGCGTCTTCGACCGCTTCTATCGCGCCGACCCGGCTCGCAGCGGGTCGGGCACCGGTCTCGGGCTCGCCATCGTCCGCGAGCTCGCCCGGGCCCACGGCGGCGACGCCCGGGCCGAGAACCTCGCGCCGCACGGAGCCCGGGTCTCCGTCCTGCTGCCCGTCGTCCCCGGTCCCTCGACGCCCGCCTGACCGCCCCGTCCCGGCCCTCTCGGCCCGCCGCTCGTCCTCGGCGAGCTCTAGGCTCCGGGACCGGCCGGGCCGGGGATGGCGAGGCCGGCGGCCGTCTTCGACGGATCGACTCGAGAGAGGATCCCGCCCGTTCCCGGGCCGCCCCGGGCCTGCGTGCCGAGAACGACGCCCACGACGAGCACGGCCGCCAGGGCAAGCACACCGAGGCCTCGGAGCAGGGCGAGCCCGGCGTCCGTCCCCGACTGTCCGGCCGGCCGCTGCCAGCGGCTCGAGAGCGTCGGGACGCGCGCCGGCACCAGGATCCAGCCGAGCCACAGGCCGGCGAGCAGGCCGCCGACGTGGGCCGCGATGTCGATGAACCCGGCGAACAGCCCGAAGACGAGGTTGAGGACCACGATCGGCAGCAGCTGCCCGAGCATCGCCCGCGTCCTCCGGTCGATCATCGGGTCGTGGGCGCGCTGGACGGCGATCAGCACACCGAACAGCCCGAAGATCGCGCCCGAGGCGCCGACCGAGGGCACGTCGTTCCAGACGAAGCTGGCGACCGAGCCGGCCGCCGCGCACAGCAGGTACATCAACGCGAAGACGGCCGAGCCGTAGAAGCGCTCGACGAGCGGGCCGACGAGCCACAGCGCGTACATGTTGAACAGCAGGTGGAGCAGGTTCGCGTGGACGAGCGTGACCGTCAGGAGGCGCCAGTACTCGCCGTTCGCGACCGCGCCCTTGTCCAGCTCGAGCAGCGGGACCAGCTGCTGGGCGCCACCCGTCGTGAAGCAGGCGAACGAGATCGCCGTGGTCGCCGCGATGACCAGGACGGCGAGCGAGAGGATCCCGCTGTCGCCCCGCGCGCGGGCGAACCAGCGCCGGCTCTCGCCCGCGTTCCCGAGCTCCTTCGTGAGCCAGCCGAGCCGCGACGCCAGCTCGGGTCGGTCGGCCGCCGGCGCGCGGCGCTCAGCCTCCCGGTACGCGGCGAGGGCCCCGCGTAGGTCGCCCGACCGCACCCGGGCGGCCGCGACGTTCCGCCAGGCCGGGTAGGTCGAGGGCGTCTCGGGCAGCCGAAGCACCGACTGCCACGCGTCGAGGGCGACGTCCTCCTCGTCGAGGCGGAAGAGCGCCTCGCCGAGGCCGAGGAGGGCCGCCGCCGTGACATCGGCCGAGGGGTGGCCGACGACGCGCTGGTAGTAGCGGCCGGCCTCGCCGAAATCGCCCGTGCCCAGGAGCTCGGCCGCGCGGTCGAGCAGCGCTCGGGCCTGCTCGACGGTCAGGGGTCCTTCGATCGACGGATCCACCGGGAGGGCGCCCGGTTCCGGCCCGGGGGGCGGCGTCGGCACGTCCATCGCCCGGACTCTACTAGACTCGACCCGTGGCCGCCCCCGATCCCATCACCGTCCCGGCGGGGGCTCCCGTCTCGACATCGGCCTGACGCGCGTGTGCGGACGGTTCGCCCAGCAGCGGCCTGCGTCCGAGCTCGCCGAGCGGTTCGCGGCCGAGCCGCTGGTCGAGGAGCCCGGCGGGCGGTTCAACGTCGCGCCGACCGATGCGGCCCTGGTCGTCGTCCAGCGGGACGACCGCCGGGCGATCGTCAGTTATCGCTGGGGCCTCATCCCCCACTGGGCCGCCGCGGCCACGATGGGCGCACGGACGTTCAACGCGAGGGCCGAGACGGTCACGGCGACACCGGCGTTCCGGGACAGCTTCCGGCGGCGGCGCTGCCTCGTCCCGGTCGACGCGTTCTACGAGTGGCGACGCGACGGATCCTCGCGTCAGCCGTTCGCGATCCGCCGCTCGGACGGCGACATCCTGGCGCTGGCCGGGCTCTGGTCCGGCTGGCGCGATCCCGATAGCGGCGAGCTCCGGCGCACGTTCACGATCGTGACGGCGGCCGCCGACCGGCGCGTCGCCGACCTGCACGATCGGATGCCCGTGATCCTGCCGCCGGAGGCGTGGCGGGCCTGGCTCGACCCGCGCACGGCCGACCTCGGGTCGTTGCGCGGCCTGCTCGAGGCGACCGATCCCGCCGCCCTCGATCGCTACCCGGTGAGCCGGATGGTCAACGATGTGCGGAACGACGGCCCGGAGCTGCTCCAGCCGCTGGGCGCATGATGCCCGCTCGGGTGCGGGTCCGGTGAGCCAGGTCTCGGCGGGGACCCGAGCCTACTCGACCGGCTCCCAACCTCGGCCGACCGTCGCTTCCCGGAAGGCCCGGTCCGCGGGTTCGCCCCGATCGAGCGCGGCGGCGTAGGCGCCGACCAGCCGGGCGAACTCGCCCTCGGGATCGGCGCTCGGGGCCTCGAGGACGGTCGCTTCGGAGAGGCCAGCCGGGACCCGAGCGCCGGCCGGGAGCAGCGCGATGAGCGGCGCACCGGCGTATCCGGCGGCCTCGGCGACGGTCCGGGCCGAGCGGTCATCGAGCGCGTCGGCCGCCACGATGACCCGGTAGTCGTCAAGGTAGCGCAGGCCGAGCTCCAGGTCCGCCGACTCCAGGGCCGGGCCCTCGGCAGCGGGCGCCCCGGCCGCCGCACTGCCATTCGACGGCGCGCGATCAGTCTCGATCGGGACCTCCTCGGCCTCGAGCAGCTCGGCCAGCTCGGCTTGGAGCCGTCCGTCCGAGGCGACCGGCGGCGGTTCGGGCAGGATCCGCGTCGGGTGCGCTGGATCGCGCAGCATGGCGACATGGCCCACCCCGGCCCTGGCCAGGTCGAGCAGGACCGCGTCGCCGGCGCCGTCCTCGCCGGCCTTCCCGATGAGCTCGACGCGACACCCATCGGCCGCCAAGGCGCGGGCGACCTCGACCGGCAGGCCGGCGGCCGCGCCGCCCGTGGCGGTCGGCTGCCAGGCCGGGATCCCGATGACGACGATCACCCGGCCAGCGTATCCCCGCCGCTCGCTCGGTGACAAATCGCACCCCTGAAAGGTGTTCTGCAATGGCCTAACGAAGGTTCGGGGAGTACGTTCGTACTAGTGCGCCCGGCATGGCGTGGTCCCCTCACGCCGTGTCTCACCGCCACCGCCGCCTGGACTCACATGCGCGTGCCCCGCTCTCGACTCGCCGACCGTGCCTCGCGAGGCCAGTCCCTGGTCGAGTTCGCGCTGGTCTTCCCGGTCCTGATCCTGATGATCGCGGGGATCGTCCAGCTCGGTGTCCTCTTCTGGGGCCAGAACACGCTGAACCAGGTGGTCCGCGACACGGGTCGCTGGGCGGCCAGCCAGCAGGACTGCAGCAACCAGGCCACTGTCCTCTCGACGGCCAAGAGCATCGCCGCGAACTCGTCGCTCATCGGCGACAGCAGCACGTGGTCGTCGCCTGCGAACGTCAGCGCCACATGGACGGGCAGCCCGTGCCCGCCCCTGAGCAATCAGGACACGGCGTGGGTCACCATCACGATCCACCATCGGGTGCCGATCTTCTTCCCGTGGCTGCCCATCAGCGGCGACCTGACATCAGTGACGCAGTTCCGCATGGAGCCCATGCCGAAATGAGACTGCGGAGTCGCCTGGGCCTGACCGACGAGGATCGGGGCCAGATCCTCGTCATCTTCGCGCTCGGGCTGGTCGCTCTGCTCGCGATGGCCGCCCTGGC
>JAPVSP010000499.1:0-1749 GCA_047519685.1 Chloroflexota bacterium | reverse complement strand
GTCGCCGCGGGGGTCCAGCCCGAGGCCGATCGGCGGGCGTAGGACCCGATCCGGAGCTCGCCTCAGGTCGAGCCGCTCTGGGCCTCCCCGGTCGTCCCCGGCCGGGACGCGGGATCCGCCTCGCGCTCCAGGAGGCTCAGTCGCCAGACGTACGCGCTGTAGGCCACGATGAGCCCCGTCAGCAGGATCGCCCCGAACAGGATCGCCGGCTCCGGCGCGAAGATCGGCGGCGGGTTCACCGCCGGCTCCGTGTTCACGGCGAACTGGAACGGATAGAGGTACGTCGGCAGGATCCCCTGGTAGGCGTTGAACACCGTGGTCGGCAGCGGCAGCGCGGCGATGTTCGGGTACAGCACGATCGTCCAGCCGACCGCCGCGATGAGGAGGCCCGCGGCGAACCGGCGGGCGTCGCGCGCCGTCAGGACGACCCAGGCGACCGCCGCCAGCGGGATGCCGATGAGGATCGCCAGCAGCTCGGACGGGAAGGCCGCGAGCGAGAAGATCACGGCCTCCGGCAGCAAGGCGCTGAAGGCGGTGAGGGCGACCGCCGAGACGAGCGTCGTGAGCGCGATCCGCCGGAGCCCGACCGACACGTCGACCCGCCCGTCGGCATCGGGACGGTCGAGGTGGATGAGCTGCCAGACGAGGAGCGCCGTCCCCACGATGGTGACGGCCGCGATCCCGGCGACGCGGGCTGTCACCACGATCTGGCCGGGATTGCCGACGCAGGCCGGGGAGTTCGCGTAGACGCGCCCGACCCCCGCGAACGTGCACAGTGGCGCCTTGAGGAGCCAGAGGATCACCGGGCCCATGACCGCGGTCGCGGCAGCGACGCGGGCGAGCAGCCAGGTCCGCCGGGACGGTCCATGCCACAGCTCGGCCACGAAGTACCCGAGCGCGATGAGCATGAACGGCAGGCTCGAGTACCAGTGGTACTGGAAGGTCGCCCGGTCGATCCGCGCCCAGGGGATCCACATGCAGGCGAAGACGATCGTGACCAGCGCCAGCGCGAGGCTCCGCCGCCGGAAGGCCTGGAACGCGACGAAGCCCATCGCCGGGATCGAGAGCCACCAGGTGACGATGCTCCCGTGGTCGTAGATGGCGGCCGACGTGGAGCCGTCGAAGCTGCCCGCATAGAACCAGACCGGCTTGAGGTCGAGCGGCCATGCCCACCAGGGCGACGAGGCCGGATGCGTCGCCCGGAGCTTGTCGTGGTAGTCGTACATCGCGCCGGTCAGGTCGAGCAGGGTCTGGCCCGTGTGACCCGGCGGCCACGACGCCACGGTCCCCACGATCGGCAGCTGGAACGTCGACCAGAGCTGGTGTCCATCGACGAACGCCCAGGGGATGTACGAGACGACGTAGACGACGAGGGGGACGGCGATGAGCGAGACCGCGAACCAGAGGAGCGGCAGGCCGAGCAGCCAGCCCGGCCTGAGCCAACCCGGGGGCGGAGGCGAGGCGGGCGGCAGCAGGCGGGCCGGATCGTCGGGCGCGGGCGGGGGAGCGAACGGCCCGATCCCCAGCCGCCCGGCGACGAGGAACGCGAGGTAGACGAGCCCGCCGAGCGCGACGAGCGCGAAGGCGAGCGAGAGGACGGGCAGCGCCAGCCGGCCGACCGTCACCGTGGTCTCCGTCTTGCCCGCGGCGACGGCCACCAGGAAGAGCAGGATCCCGGCCGCGGCCGGGGCCCCGACCGCGAAACGGATCTCGTCGTCCGACCAGGCGACCGGCCGCAGGACGGCGACG
>JAPVSP010000498.1:0-2157 GCA_047519685.1 Chloroflexota bacterium | reverse complement strand
GCCGGACAGGGTGTCAGGTGCAAACGGTCCCGGCCGTTCTGTGAGCAAGTGTGAGCAAGAAGGCCGTTTTGGGGATCTGCCCGGGATGCCCTCGGAACGAAGATTCCCAGGTCAGAGGGGGTGCGAGAGGGGGGATTTGAACCTCCACGCCCTTTCGGGCACCGGATCCTAAGGTTGCTGTCGCCGGGCACGGATCTCGGTTCCACGTGTCGTTCTGTGTCATCTGGGTGTCGTCTCGTGCCGCTCGGTGTCGTTCCGGCGTGAGCAAAGCGTGAGCAAGTGAAGGGGTATCGTGTCTCGCCGGAGACGACATCAGGGAGGCGAGGCATTCTTAGCGTTTCCGGTGCACACGCCCCCGGAGTCATCGGAGGGCTAGGGTCTGCGACGTGCTGGACGATGAGGGGGACGCCTTCGGTTTCGGCAAGGATCGTGTCGCGGCTTGAACGACCGAGCGAGTTGAAGGGCGTCCCCGACCGCTGGTGCCTGTGTGGGGTGATGGGTGGATGAAGCCCGACGTACGGTACGCGTGGAACGGCGACGTCGCGCTCGCCTATCAAGTCGTCGGCGAGGCCCCTCGCGATCTCCTCGTTATCGTCGGGTACCTGTCGAATATCGAGTACGCGTGGCACATCCCGGAGTTCGCGGCGTTCCTCGAGCGACTCGCCTCGTTCTCCCGACTGATCCTCATGGACCGACGCGGCACGGGCCTGTCGGACCGCTTCGGTGCCGATGACGCGCCTCCGCTCGAGACCACGATGGACGATATCCTCGCCGTGCTCGACGCCGCAGGCTCTGCTAAGACGAACCTGCTCGGGATTTGGGATGGCTGCTCGGCCGCGATGATGTTCGCGGCGACCCACGCGGACCGGGTGTCGTCGTTGCTGCTCTACAGCTCGGCGCCCAGGGGCAAGGGCGCCGAGGCCTTCGAATGGAACGAGGCTCAGTGGGACGCGTTCCTCTCCGAGGTCCGCGACGGCTGGGGCACGCGCGCGTGGACCGTCAAGGCGGCGCGGTGGCAGTCGCCGGCCATGCTCGAGGACCCGCGCCTGCTCGACCAGTGGATCACGTGGGCGCGGCTATCCGCGAGCCCGTCCTCCGCCGTGGCGATGCTCCGCGTGTCCCGCGACACCGATCTGACCGACGTCCTGCCCACGATCGGCGTGCCGACCCTCGTCATGCACCGTCCGGGCGACCAGACGGAGTCGATCCAGGCGGGTCGCTTCGTCGCCGACCACATCCCCGGAGCCCGGTTCGTCGAGCTCACGGGCGACGACGCGACTCCGTGGCTCGGGGATTCCGAACGCGTACTCGGTGAGGTCGAGGGGTTCGTCACGGGCCAGATCGCCCGAACGCGCACCGACCGGGTCCTGGCTTCGGTGATGTTCACCGACATCGTAGATTCGACCCGAACGGCCGCGATGATCGGCGACGCAGAGTGGAAGCGCCGACTCGAAATGCACGTACGGGTCGCCCGCGAGGAGATCGAGCGACACCGCGGTCGGTTGGTCAAGACGACCGGCGACGGCTTGCTGGCCACGTTCGAGGGCCCGGCCCGGGCCGTCCGGTGCGCGCGGTCGATCGGTCGCGGCGTCGAGCCGCTGGGGTTGCAGATCAGAGCGGGCGTCCACACGGGCGAGATCGAACTGCTCGGAGATGACGTCGTCGGCATCGCGGTCCACATCGGAGCCCGGGTGGCCGGGCTTGCCGATCCGGGCGAGGTCCTCGTCTCCCAGACGGTGAAGGACCTCACGGCCGGTTCTGGTCTCCTCTTCGAGGACGCCGGCGAGCACGATCTGAAGGGCGTCCCGGACCGCTGGCGCTTGTATCGGGTGGTGAACGCGTGATCGTGGTCCCGAAGTCCACACACGACAACGGAGGACGCCGTCAGCATCGCCCACCAGGTGGTCGGGCATGGTCTGATTGACCTGGCGGTCTGCCCGGCGGTCTTCGGCAACATCGGGATCGTGGTGTGGCGAGACCTCACTCGGGGGGAGGTGCGCGTGCTGTTGCCTGTGGGGTGCATCTATTGGGTTACGCCCTGTGGCCAGCGAGTTCTCCCACGCTCAAAGGACGCT
Organism: Chloroflexota bacterium; assembly: GCA_047519685.1. Classification (GTDB taxonomy): domain Bacteria; phylum Chloroflexota; class Limnocylindria; order Limnocylindrales; family CSP1-4; genus JAPVSP01. The sequence continues at coordinate 82 of JAPVSP010000498.1, read as the reverse complement.
GGGCCGATCACCACGGAGGCCTGCCCGGTCTGAGCCTGCTCCGCCTTGAGAGGCGCTGGCGCGGCCGACCGGTCAAAGGGTT
>JAPVSP010000497.1:0-4313 GCA_047519685.1 Chloroflexota bacterium | reverse complement strand
GTGAACAGGTGGGTCCGCCGGTCGATGACGACGTCGTCGAAGACCCGGCCGAGGAGCGCCAGCTCCCGCTCGCGGCCCACGATCGGCACGTCGAGCCGGCGAGCGGGGGTGTCGGCGGCGGGCCCGACGGCGATGAGCCGGAAGGCGGCGACCGGCTCGGCGCGACCTCGGAGCGATAGCACGCCGAGCGCCTCGACCTCGACCGCGTCTCGCACGAGTCGGTGGGTCGACCCGCCGATGAGCACCTCACCCGACGCAGCGGCCTGCTGCAGGCGGGCGGCGACGTTGACGGCATCGCCGGTCGCCAGCGTCTCGCCAGGGACCCCATCGCCGGCGACGACGGGGCCCGTGTTCACCCCGGTCCGGATGGCCAGCTCGATGCCCTGATCGCGTCGGAGCTGGACGGCCAGCACCTCGACGGCCTGCTCCAGCTCGCTGGCGGCCCGCACCGCGCGGATCGCGTCGTCCTCGTGGACGACCGGGACGCCGAAGACGGCCATGACCGCGTCGCCGACGTACTTCTCGACCGTTCCGCCGTGCCGCTCGATGATCCGCCGGGCCGTCGCGAAGAAGCGCGCCATCAGCGCCCGGACCGATTCCGGATCGAGCCGCTCGCCCAGGGCGGTGGAACCGATCACGTCCGCGAACAGGACGGTGACGGTCTTGCGGACGGGCGACGCCCCGCCGGTCCCCTCGTCAAGGCGCGCACCGCAGGCGTCGCAGAAGCGCGCGCCGGCCCGGTTCTCGGCCCCGCATGAGCGGCAGGCCCCCATGTGGTCCAGTCTATCCTTCGTCACCGGCCGCGCGGGTCTCCCGGCCGACGAGCGATCCGCCGGGCGGTCGGTGGATCGCGGGTAGAATCGGCGCCTGCCCATCGGACACAGGAGCGCCGCGATGAAGATATTCCTGGACACCGCCGACATCGAAGAGATCCGCACCGCGGCGCGCTGGGGCATCCTCGACGGCGTCACCACGAACCCGTCGCTCTACGCCAAGGTCGGCGGCATGTCCTACGACGAGGTCCTCAAGGAGATCTGCTCCATCGTCCCGGGGGCCGTGTCGGCCGAGGTCATCGCCGACGACGTCGAGGGCATGCTCGTGGAGGGCCGCCATTTCGCCAAGCTCGCCCCGAACATCTACGTCAAGGTCGCGATGAGCGAGAACGGCCTCGAGGCGATCAGCCGGCTGAAGGCCGAGGGCATCCGGACGAACTGCACGCTCATCTTCACCGCGAACCAGGGCCTGCTGGCCGCGAAGGCCGGCGCCAGCTTCCTGTCGCCGTTCGTCGGCCGGCTCGACGACATCAACCAGGACGGGATGATCGTCATCCGAGAGCTGGCCGAGATCGTCGCGATCCACGAGCTGGAGACCGAGGTCCTCGCCGCCTCGATCCGCCACCCGCTGCACGTCACGCAGGCGGCGCTCGCCGGGGCGGACATCGCGACGGTCCCGTTCAAGGTCCTCGAGCAGATGATCCACCACCCGCTGACCGACAAGGGCATCGTCCAGTTCAAGAAGGACTGGGAGGCCGCGCGCGCCGCGATGGCCGCTCGAGCCGGTGGCTGAGGCCGGGGAGCGCTCCGCACCCCGCTCATCATCCGGCGTCGTCGGGGAGGCGTCCGTCCGGTCGGGACGATCGTCACCGCCTTCGGTCGTCGGTGGCCTCCCGCCGGAGGCCCTCCTCGTGGGCGCCGCCCTGTCCGTCCAGGTCGGCGCCAGCGTCGCCACGGGCCTTCTGCGCGACCATTCGGCGATCTCGGTGGTCACGCTCCGCCTTGTGGTCGGGATGCTCCTGCTGCTCGCCGTCCGACGTCCGTCGCTCGCGCTGGCGCGCCCCGGCGCATGGAGGAGCGCCGCCGTCCTGGGGCTGATCTTCGTGGCGATGAACACGGCCTTCTACATCGCCATCGACCGGATCCCGCTGGGCGTGGCGGTGACGCTCGAGTTCTGGGGCCCGCTCGCGCTCGCCGTCGTCGGGTCGCGGCGGTCCCGCGACCTGCTCTGGGCGGCCCTCGCCGCGGTCGGGATCTACCTGCTGGCGGGCGGCCGGTTCGTCGCGGACGACCTGGTCGGGGTCGGCGCCGCCCTCGCCGCCGGGCTCGGCTGGATGTGCTTCATCCTGGTCGGTCCCCGGGTCGGCCGCGACTGGCCGGACGGCCGCGGGCTGGCGGTCGCGCTCGCGTTCGGGTCGGCTCTCGCTCTGCCGCTGGCCGCGCTGACCGGTGGGGCCGGACCAGGCCCGATCGACGCGGGGCTCCTGGGAGGCGGCCTGCTGGTCGCGACCTTCTCCAGCGCGCTCCCATGGTCGCTCGAGCTGACGGCGCTGCGCCGGCTCCCTGCGTCGACCTACGGTGTCCTGATGAGCCTCGAACCGGCCATCGCGGCGACGGTCGGCTTCGCGCTCCTGGGGCAGGTGCTCGCGACCCTCGACGTGGCCGGGATCGGCCTGGTCGTCCTGGCGAGCGCGGGAGCGAGCGTCACCGCGCGCCGGCTGCGGGTCACGCCTGGCGAGCTCGAGGCCGCCTGACGATCCGGCGTCGGGGCAGGGTGACGACAGCTCCACGCACCGGTTGACGACGGCCCGTCGGGGGGCCTATGCTCCCGCTGTCCCCCCGGCCTGCGCCCAGCGCCGCGCGATTCCGCGCAGTCATTGCCGAGGGTCCTCCTGTAGGTGGATCCCATTCCCATGCCCGGACCTGAGCAGCAGCAGCGCGACCGCTCGCGTCGACGCACCCGGCGCCGCCCGCAGTCGTCCCGCCTCCCCGTCACCGACCACGACGAGATCCTCGAAGCCGAGGCCGCCCGCGAGCGCAACGACCTCGCGGCCGACGAGCTGCGCGCGATGAGCGTCAACGAGCTCCGGTCGGTCAGCCGCGAGCTCGAGCTCGAGCTCGGGACGGGGGAACGCAAGGAGGACCTGGTCGACCGGATCCTCCAGCGCCAGACCGAGCGCGCCGGGCTCGCCTACGTGACGGGCATCCTCGACATCGTCGACGAGGGCTTCGGGTTCCTCCGGCGGCACGGGCTGCTGCCCAGCCCCGACGACGTCTACGTCAGCTCGAGCCAGGTCCGACGGTACGGGCTGCGCGTCGGCGACCGCCTCTCCGGCGCGGTCCGGGCGCCGCGCGAGGGCGAGAAGTACTGGGGCCTCCTCCGTGTCGACTCGGTCAACGGGGTCGACCCCGAGATCGCCCGCCATCGCCCCATCTTCAACGACCTGACGCCCGTCCATCCCGACGTCCTGATCAACCTCGAGAGCGATCCGAAGAACCTGAGCCAGCGGCTGGTCAACCTGGTCAACCCGATTGGCAAGGGCCAGCGGGCGCTCATCGTCTCGCCGCCGAAGGCCGGCAAGACGATGCTCCTCAAGAACATCGCGAACGGCATCACGGCGAACTACCCGGACATCCTCCTCATGGTCGCCCTCATCGGCGAGCGCCCCGAGGAGGTCACCGACATGCGCCGGTCGGTCAAGGGCGAGGTCATCAGCTCGACCTTCGACGAGCCGACCGAGAACCATACGCACGTCGCCGAGATGGCCCTCGAGATCGCCAAGCGACAGGTCGAGACCGGGCGCGACGTGGTCATCCTGCTCGACTCGATCACCCGGCTCGCCCGGGCCTACAACCTCGCCCTGCCGCCGTCGGGCCGGACGCTCTCGGGCGGCATCGACCCGATCGCCCTCTACCCACCCAAGCGCTTCTTCGGCGCCGCCCGCAACATCGAGGAGGGCGGCTCGCTGACGATCATCGGGACCTGTCTCGTCGACACCGGCTCCCGGATGGACGACGTCATCTACGAGGAGTTCAAGGGGACCGGCAACAGCGAGCTGATCCTCGAGCGGCGCCTGGCGGAGAAGCGGATCTTCCCGGCCATCGACGTCCAGCGCTCGGGCACCCGTCGCGAGGAGCTCCTCCTCGAGGAGGGCACCCTCCGGATGGTCTGGACGATGCGCCGGATGCTGTCGGCGGTCGGCGCGAACGAGGGCATCGAGCTGCTCCTGAACCGGCTGGCCAAGACCCAGTCGAACGCCGAGTTCCTGGCGAGCCTGACCAAGAACCTCGACGCCTGAGGCCGCCTCGCCCGCGGGCGCGGCGTGCGGCCTGCCGGGGCGACGAGCGCTCCGCCGGACCAGCTTCCACTCCCGTCGCGGGGCTCGCGCCGTGGCCCGCCTGGCCCGTCAGGCTGTCCGCCCGCTGCCCGCCCGTTTGCCGGGTCCCGGTGCGGTCTGCTAGCGTTCCGCCCACGAAGACCGCCCCGAATGGGCGCAACCGCGTATTGAGACCCCCAGCTCGAATCGCGTCGCTTCGGAC
>JAPVSP010000496.1:0-1785 GCA_047519685.1 Chloroflexota bacterium | reverse complement strand
GTGGGTTCGCATACGACCGAGACTGGACCTCCGGCATCCGCGCCCTCCTCGAAGGACACGCTACCCAGTCTCATCTTCACCGGGGAACTTCACTAAGCGCGGCTCGGCCGACCACACCCAGCGGGGTCACATCAGCAAGCAGGGCACCCGCTGCCTCTATAGATGCCATCGTGTCTGCCCTCGGGCAGAGGCCGGGCGATCGGCTCCGTCTGGCTGCTGTGGCCAAGGAACCGCCCGGCCGTCTGATGCCGATCTCGGTGACGCGAGGTCTTGACAGGCCCGGACGCAGCGAGTACACCGGCGGCCTTCGACGGGAGACTCTGACGCGCGGTCCATCGATCGGCCGCCCGGACCGCGTCGAGTCACTGGCGAACCCGGCCCGTCGGTGATGTGCGCCGTTGCGGCGCTCATCGGGGGAGTGCGTCCCAGGCGCAGCCAGGCATCTGGAGGTGCTGTCATGCGTCGCCGCCTTGCCGTCGCCACGGTCACGATCGGCCTGCTGCTGCTCCTCATGCCACCCGCGCTGGCGTCCGCCGGCCCGGCGGTGACCGTCTTCGCGACTGGCCTCGATAACCCGCGTGGCCTGGCCTTCGGCCCGGACGGCGATCTCTATGTCGCTGAGGGCGGGACCGGCGGCTCGACGATGACCACCCCGGCGCAATGCACGCAGGTTCCGGCCCCGGTCGGCCCGTACAGCGGCGGCTTCACGGCCCGGATCTCGAAGATCAGCCCGGCCGGCGTGCGGACGACGGTCGTCGACGGCCTGCCGTCGAGCCAGACCAGCCCGGCCTTGGGCAACCTGGTGAGCGGCGTCGCGGACGTCGCCTTCATCGGCTCGACGCTCTACGGCCTCGAGGCGGCGGCGGGCTGCTCGCACGGCCTGGCCGGCACGTTCAACAGCATCTTTCGGGTCAACGCCGACGGAACCGTGACGCCGATCGCCAACCTGAGTGCCTTCGTCATGGCCCACCCCGTCGCTCACCCGAACGCCGACGACTTCGAGCCCGACGGCACCTGGTACAGCATGGTCGCGGTGCGGGGGGCCCTCTACGCGGTCGAGCCGAACCACGGCGAGGTCGACAGGGTCAGTCAGAGCGGCACGATCTCGCGGATCGCCGACATCTCGGCCACGCAGGGCCACATCGTCCCGACCGCGATCGGCTACCACGGCGACTTCTTCCTGGGCAACCTCGATCTGTTCCCGATCACCCCGGCCGACGCGAAGATCCTCAAGCTCACCCCGAGCGGACAGGTGAAGACATGGGCGACCGGCTTGCAGGCTGTCCTCGGGGTCGCATTCGACCACCAGGGTCGGCTCTACGCTCTTGAGAACACGACCTGTGCGGCACCCTGCTTCCCGACGCCGTTCACCGGCAAGGTCGTCCGCCTCAACGGCAACGGGTCCTGGACGACGATCGCATCCGGGCTGCTCCTGCCGACCGGGATGACCCTCGGTCCCGACGGCGATCTCTACGTCTCGACCCTCGGCTTCGGGGGACCTCCCGGTGCCGGGATGATCGAGCGCATCGAGCTCGGATCCTGACGACCCGCCGCCGGGGGCGTTCCTCATATGGGAGACCGTCGATGGTGGAGCGCACCGGCGGCCCTCGGCGTCCCCGGCCGCGGTCGATTCGGTGTGCCTCGCGAGCTCAGGCTTCGGCTGGGCAGCGGGGGGATCGACGGGTAGAGCGCGAGCACCTTGACGGAGAGCCACCGTCGGCCGGGTTCCGCCGATGCCCCTCAGGAATCCGCTGGCGGGATGTTGGCGTTGAAGCGGAAGCGGTT
>JAPVSP010000495.1:0-2297 GCA_047519685.1 Chloroflexota bacterium | reverse complement strand
CCTCGCTCCCCGCGTCGTCGGCCTTGTCGTCCAGCCCGAGGTCGAGCAGGCGCATCGCCAGCTCGCGCCCGGTGGGGACGCTCACCCGCACGAGGTCGGCCCCCGCCCGGACCAGGTCCGCCGCCTCGGCCGCCGCTCGACGGGTGCTCGTCTCCGAGAGCGCCGCACCCAGCCACGGTCGGTCCGTGTCCCCGAGGACGTCGAGGAGCTCGAGCCGCGCCGTCCGGTTCGCGTCCATCCGCTCGATGGCCGCCCGGCCCAGGCGTCGCGCCTCCGCCTCGGCGGCCACCCGCCGTTCGGGGACCTCGAGCAGCTGCGCCTCGAGCGCCAGGTCGATCGCCCCGGTCGCGATGTCGAGCGCGAGGTCCTGCGGGCCCATGTCGTACTCGAGGAGCGCCACGGTGAACGGCAGGGTGATGCCGGCAGCGAGGCGCTCGGGCCGTCCCGCCAGCCATCGATCGACGACCGACCAGGCGAGGGGGCGGCCCTGCGGGTCGAGGCCGCTGACGCCGAACGCCCGCAGGATCGCGCGTTCGCGGCCGGTCGTGGTGGAGGCTCGCGCCCGGGCACCCCAGGCACCGACGAGCGGGTCGGCGAGGGCCGGCAGACGCTCGAGACCGCCGAGCCCTCCGCTCACCGGGCCGGATCCCGGGTCTCGGACGCGCGGCTGGTCGAGATCCGGCCGGCGACGCGGAGCCGAGCGAGGTTCGACGGGGCGGTCACGTCGACAAGTATCGCCTGCCCGAACAGGGTCCGGCGGGCGGCGCCCGTCAGGCCTTCAGGTAGATCTTGCCCGTCGAGCTGTCGATCTGGATCGGGAGCGCCGGCAGCGGGCTGGGTGCCGGCCCCTGGATCACGGCCGCGTCATGGGCCGGGTCGAAGGCCGCCCCGTGGCACGGGCAGAACAGCACCGCCGCGCTGGGGTCGTACTCGACGGTGCATCCCTGGTGCGTGCAGACGGCGTCGTAGCAGGCCACCTTCCCGCCGGCGAGCTGGACGAGCACGCCGGGATCGCCGGTCGTCGGATCCTGGAACGCGATCGCCTGCTGCGCCTTCAGCGTGGTCAGGTCGCCGATGAGGGTCCCGGTCGGTGGGGTCGCCGTCGCCTGCGGAGTGGCCGTCGCGTGCGGAGTGGCCGTCGCGTGCGCGGTGGCCGTCGCCGACGAGCCGGGAGCGGCGGACGGGCTCGCGGCCGCCGATGAGCTCGCGGCCGACGACGGACCGGCCGATGCACCCGCCGATGGCGACGCGGCGGCCGAGTCCGCACTCGGGCTCGCGGCGCCGAGATCCGGGCTCGAGGCCGCCCCACTCGGCGACGGGCTGGCCGCGGCGACGGGCGCCACGCCGCGGAAGGGCCAGGTCCCGGCGATCGTCGCGACGACGACCGAGGCCACCGCGAGGATCCCCAGCTGGAGGAACTCGCGCCGCTCCGTGTCGGCCAGGACCGGCGGGGCCTCGGCCGCCTGGCGCCGACTGTAGCCCGGCACCGGCCCGCGCGAACCCCAGGCCCGAGCCGCCTCCGCGCGCCGGATGAGCCAGTCCTCCAGCGCATACAGATGGGCGTGCCCGGCGAGCGCGAGGGTCAGCCAGCCGGCCGCGTACGGCAGGTCCGGGCCGTAGTAGTAGGGGTGGGTCGCCCAGGACGCCGTCAGGAAGAAGAGGAACGCGAGCGCGGCCCCGGCGGTCGCCGCGAGCCGGAACAGCAGCCCGAGGAGGGCCCCGAGGCCGATCGCGATCTCGAGGAGCGCGATGAGGAGCCCGATGACGACCGGGAAGGGGTCGCCGAAGAGGTGGACGAGCGGGGCGATCGGCGAGACCCGCTCGAACCCCAGGATCTGCTCGCCGATCGAGCCCACGCCGGACGCACGCAGGAAGCTGGGATCCAGGAGCTTGTCGACCCCGGCGTAGAGGAAGGTCCCGCCGAGGAAGAGCCGGAGCGGGAGCAGGGCCCACGCGAAGACGCTGGCGCCCCCCAGCGACGAATCGACCTCGTCGTCGAGCAACGGCCGACGGCCCTCCGGGAGTCGGACGGCCGGCGGCAGGTCGCGCCTGGGGGATCGTCGGGAGCGGCGGGCCATGGGCACCTCAGGACGGCGTCGCGGGGACGTCGCCGGGAAGTGTGCCGGACGTGGGTTGCGCACGAGTGATCGCCAAGACGAAGGATTCGCAATCCTGCGGCACGGGCGGGGGCGGCTCGGCCCACCCCGAAGGCGGCTCCACTAGCCCTCCGGCGGTCCCTCGCGCGCCGGCTCGCCGATCCAGACGTGGCCGTCGGCGAACCGCTCGGCCTTCCAGAT
>JAPVSP010000494.1:0-1556 GCA_047519685.1 Chloroflexota bacterium | reverse complement strand
GTGCCTTCACCGCCGGGGCTGCCGCCTCGTCCGCCGCGGACGTCCCGGTCGGCTCGGCGGGCGACGGCGTCGGTCCCGCCCCCTCGGCGGGCGACGTACCGTCGGGCGCGGTCACGGCGGCCGCTCGAGGGATCTTGGGGGGTCGGCCGCGGCGACGGGGCGCGGCCGGGATGCTTGGCATCGTCATCCCTCCTCGCGGGCCGGCCAGGCGACCCGCGCACACCAGGGGCCCACCATCGCGAGGTGGGACCGAACGTGTCCATGCAGACATTCGTAGGCCCAGGACCAGCCGTCGTCGGAACGGAGGACGGCCGCCGGCATCGAGCGGATCGCATGACGCAGCCGACCGAGGGTGGCATCGAAGCGAGCCAGCACCTCGTCCGGCGTGAGCGTGCGCCAGCTGGTCAGGGCCCGCGCATTCCAGGCGTCGAAGCCCTCGGCCGGTCCGTCGCGCCAGGTCCCGGTCCGGGCGTGCTCCTCGATCGCCCCCGCCCCCTCCTCGAACCAGTCGGCCAGGTGGGCCACGTGGTCGCGAAGGGTCCAGCCTTCCGTCACCGGCTCGGTCGCCCAGCCAGCGCGCGGGACCGGTCGGACGAGGTCGTCGAAGAGGGCGATGACGGACGCGTCGGCCGCGAAGAACGCCCCGACATCGGTGGCATCGTCGCCGGTCGCCGGCCGCGGATCCTCGACGAACGGGTCGTTGTCGACCTGTCGTCGCCGCAGCGCGTCCGCCCAGGGTTCGATGACCACGAGGTGATCCAGCTGGTGGCCGTGCAGCACCAGGTACACCCAGCTCCAGGCGGCGTCGGAGCGGATCGTCGCGAGCGGGAAGCGTCGGGCGATGGCCACGAGCCGCTCGTGCCCGTCCGCCAGCCGGTCGCGCACGTCGCCCGGCAAGAGTCCTGCCCATGGGGCCCGCTGGCGCTCGTTGTAGCGGTCGAAGTCGCCCCCGTCGAAGTCGTCGTCGCGCGGCCACTCCCCCGTGCGCTCGGCCCGTCCCAGGTACTCGATGGCGACCTCCTGCCAATGGGCCAGGTGGGCCACGTGATCGAGAAGCGACCAGTCGGGCCCGCCCGCGTCGGACGGGGCGGCGCCCGGCAGCCGCCAGGCCGCATCGTCCAGCCCGGCCCAGGCGGCGACGAGCCGGTCCCAGAGCGCCCGCTCGTCCGCCCAGAAGTCGCGGCTCGGCGCTCGGAGGTCCACCGCCCTGAGGGCCGTCAGCGGCGCGCGCCGGAGGTCCGGCGGCGCAGCGCCCCCGTCGATCGACCGGCCCCCGGTCACCGCCCGGCCGGGCGATCCGGCTCGCCCGGCCGGACCGTCGCCTCGAGCTGGTCGCCGAGCTCGACGGTCCGGCGATACGCCGCCCAGACCGCCTCCGAGAGCACGGTCCGCAGGCGGCCCGATTCGAGCTCGTGGAGCGCCGCCGCGCTGGTGCCGCCGGGTGACGTGACCATGTTCCGCAGCTCGGCCGGGTGCATCCCGCTCTGCTTCGCGAAGAGCGTGCTGCCCTCGAGCGTCTCGATGACCAGGTCATGCGCCACGTGCCGCGGGAACCC
>JAPVSP010000493.1:0-5226 GCA_047519685.1 Chloroflexota bacterium | reverse complement strand
TCGAACCGCGTCGGGATGGTCCTGGGGGCGATCGTCGTGGCCTTCCTGCTCGCGTTCTTCTCGCTCGCGCAATCCATGCGGGTCTCGGCGACCGGCTACCAGATCGACCGCCTGCGCATCGAGCACGACCAGCTCGATGCGCAGGGGCGCGAGCTGCGGTCGGACCTGAACCGCCTGGGCCGGGAGCCGGCCATCCGCAAGCAGGCGCTCACGCTGGGTCTGGGACAGCTCGACAAGCCGCTCGTCATCGAACCGCGCTAGAGGATCGATCGACCGATGCTCGGCCGGACGGATTCGCGCCGCCGCCTGCTCGCCCTGCTCGTCGGGCTCATCGTCCTCTCGGGCAGCCTGCTCGTCCGCCTGTCCTGGTGGCAGGTCGTCCAACGGGATGACCTGGCCGCGGTCGCCCGGGCGCAGACGACGCTGCGGACCGAGGTCCCGTCGCGTCGGGGTGACATCTACGATCGCTCGGGAACGGTCGTCCTGGCCACGACGGTCGATCGCTACCGGCTCGCAGCGGCCCCGAACCTGCTGACGCCGGTGCGCCGGGGCGAGGTGGCGGACGGGCTGGTACGGGTCCTCGACCTCGACCCGACCGCGGCGCAGACGCTCCGGGACCGGATGACCTCCGATCGCGCGTACGTCGTCCTGGCCTCCGACCTCGACGAGACCGTCGCCGACAGGGTCCGCGCGGGCCTCGCCGACGGCACGCTCGACCAGCTGACGCTCGAGCCGCAGCCGACACGGGTCTACCCGCAGGCGGGCGGCGGGCCGCAGACGTCGCTCGCGGCACAGCTCATCGGGTTCGTGAACAGCGAAGGGGTGGGCCAGTACGGCGTCGAGCAGTACTACCAGCAGATCCTGGGCGGCGAGCCGCAGACGGTCGTCGCCCAGCGCGACTCCAACAACCGTCCGGTGCCCGAGACGGCGACGATCGTGGACGCCGGCGTGCCCGGCTCGGACGTGCTGCTCACGATCGACGCCGGCCTCCAGCTGGCGGTCGAGCAGGAGCTGCTGGCGACCTACGCCGCCGACCAGGCCGCCAGCGTCTCCGCCGTGGTCATGGATCCGCGCACCGGCGAGATCTACGCAGAGGCGAGCTACCCCTCGTACGACGCGAACGCCTACCGCGCGATCGCCTCGACCGATCCGGCCCGCTTCATGGACCCGGTCATCAGCTCGGTCTATGAGCCGGGCTCGGTCTTCAAGATGTTCACCGCCGTGGCGGCCATGGAGCGGGGCGTGGTCGGCCTGCAGACCAAGGTCAACGACTCGGGCAAGATCAAGCTCGACCGCGGCAAGACCGAGGTGGACGACGCCGACCACCGGGCGATGGGCTGGATCCCGTTCGAGGACGTCGTGGCCTATTCGCGGAATGTCGGGGCCACCCGGGTCGCCCTCCAGCTCGGGGCGACGACCCGCGATTCGTCCGTGGCGCTCCACGACACCTGGACCCGCTTCGGCTTCGGGCGGCCGACGGGGGTCGACCTCGCCGGCGAGGTCGGGGGGCTGGTGAGCGACCCGGCGATCGATCCCTGGCGGGAGATCGACCTCGCCAACGGCTCGTTCGGCCAGGGGGTCGCGGTGACCCCGATGCAGCTCGCGACCGCCTACAGCGCGATCATCGACGGCGGGACGATGATGCGACCGCACGTCGTCAGGTCGATCGGCGACCAGCCCGTGAGCCCGACGGTCGAGGCCCAGGGCCTGGTCTCGCCCACGCTCTCGGCCGAGCTGGTCGGGCTCATGAACCACGTCGTCACGGCCGTCCCGCTGTACCGCGACCGCACGCTCGTGCCCGGCTACGTCGTCGGCGGGAAGACCGGCACGGCGCAGATCTGGGACCCGAAGGCGAACGGCGGGCATGGCGCCTTCAAGAAGGACCTGTTCAACTACTCGTTCGTCGGCTACATCGGACGGACGCAGCCGGAGCTCGTCGTCGCCGTCCGGATCGAGGAGGCGAAGCCGACCGTCGCCCGGATCGGGCGGATCGAGCTGCCCGTCATGTCGTTCGAGCTCTTCCGCCGCATCGCGACGAACGCGATCACGATGCTCGACCTGCCCGACCCGGCGACCGCCGGCCCGAGCCCGTCGGCCGCCGCCGGCGCGTCGCCCGACCCGGCGGGGCCCGATGCGCAGCCACTCGGCTCGGCCGACCCCGGGGCCGTCGATCCCGAGGCCATCCCACTCGTCTCGCCGGCGCCGTCCGGGGCCGCGCCATGAGCCCCGGCGCGGCGGGCTGTGCGACACTGGTCTCGATGACCGAGGTCTCGCCGCCGCCGTCGCCGGATGCGGCGTGGCCCGCGTTCACGGCCGATGAGCTCGCGCGGGCGACCGGGGGGACGCTGCTGGCGCGCTCGGCGAGGCGCATCCGGGGCGGGGCCGTGGATTCACGCCTCGTCCGACCCGGCTCGCTCTTCGTCGCGCTGCCGGGCGAGCGGACCGACGGCCACCGCTACCTCGGCGCGGCGGTCGCCGCCGGCGCGGCCGCCGTCGTCGTCACGGAGCCGCCCCAGGACCCGGCGGCCCTCGGGGACGTGACGATCCTGGCGGTCGCCGACGGCCTTCGGGCGCTCCACGCGATCGCGGCGGCCTGGCGGACGCGGTTCGATCCGCTCGTCGTCGGTGTGACCGGGAGCATCGCCAAGACTTCGACCAAGGAAGCGGTCGCCGCCGTGCTCGGACGAGGCCTCCGAACGCTCAAGAGCGAGGGCAACCAGAACAACGAGATCGGTCTCCCGCTCACCATCCTCGCCCTGGGGCCGGAGCACGAAGCGGCCGTCCTCGAGATGGGGATGTACGTCGGCGGCGAGATCGCCGACCTCGCCCGGATCGCGCGGCCGAGGATCGGCGTGGTCACCGCGGTCCAGGGTGTCCACCTGTCGCGGATCGGGTCGCTCGATGCCATCGAGGCTGCGAAGGCCGAGCTGGTCGAGGCGCTGCCACCGGATGGGACGGCCATCCTGAACGCGGACGACCCACGGGTGCGACGGATGGCGGCTCGCACGAGTGCGAGGGCGCTGACCTACGGCTTCCACCCCGCCGCCGACGTGACCGCCGACGATGTCGTCTCGGCGGGCTTCGGAGGGATGCGGTTCGTCCTCCGAGCCGGTGGCCTCCGCCGCCCGGTCGCCATCCCGACCCTCGGCCGGCTGGCGGTCCACAACGCCCTCGCCGCCGCCGCGACGGGATCCGCCGCAGGCCTCGGGCCGGATGTCATCGTCGACGGGCTGTCGACGGGCTGGGGGGCGCCCCACCGGACCGAGCTGGTCCGGGCCGGCGTCGTGGCGATCGTGGACGACAGCTACAACGCCTCGCCCGGGTCCGTGCGCGCCGCGCTGGACCTGCTGGCCGGCCTGCCGGGCCGCCGGGTGGCGGTCCTCGGCGAGATGCTCGAGCTGGGCGATGCCCACGATGCGGCCCACCTCGAGGTCGGCGCGGCCGCGGCCGCGGTCCTGGACCTGCTGGTCGTCGTCGGGGTGGGGGCTGCGGGGATCGCCGAGGGAGCGTCGCGGGCGGGGATGCCCTCCAGCCGGATCGCGTCCGTGCCCGACGCCGCGACCGCCGCAGACCTCCTGCTCGGCCGGCTCGGTGACGGCGACGTGGTGCTCGTCAAGGCGTCGCGGGGCGCGGCCCTCGAGACGGTCGTGGACGCGCTGCGGGCCGGGCTCGACCCGGGCGAGGCCGGCCATCCGTGACCATCGACCTGATCCAGGGGTTGCTGCTCGCCTTCGCCCTCGTGGTGATCCTCATGCCGGCCTACGTCCGGCTGCTCCGGTACGTCGGCTTCGGCAAGCAGATCCGGCTCGAGGGGCCACAGAGCCATCTCGTGAAGGAGGGCACGCCGACGATGGGTGGCCTCCTGGTCATCCTCGTCGTGCTGGCGATCTACCTCTTCCTGCGGGGCGTGCCGGAGGGCGGGATCATCCCGCCGCTGGCCGCGCTGGCGATCGTCGGCGGCCTGGGCGCGTTCGACGACTACCTGAACGCCCGGACCGGGGAGGGGATCCGCGCTCGCCAGAAGCTGCTCTGGCAGGTGGTCTTCGCCATCTTCTTCGCCTGGCAGATCCAGCAGACCTACGGGCTGACCGGCTTCCGGGTGCCGTTCGTCGGCGACGTCACGATCGCGCCCGTCCTGTGGGTCGCGTGCGCCGCGTTCGCGATCGTCGCGACGGTCAACGGCGTGAACCTGACGGACGGTCTCGACGGCCTCGCCGGCGGGACGCTCGTCTTCGCCTTCGTCTCGTTCCTCATCATCGCGCTGCTCAACCAGGTCCCGCTGCCCAGTGGCGGGTTCGGCAACCAGCCGAACATCGCGTTCCTGTGCGCGCTCCTCATCGGTGGGCTGATCGGGTTCCTGTGGTTCAACGTCCACCCGGCCCAGGTGTTCATGGGCGACTCGGGCTCGCTCGGCTTCGGGGCGAGCCTCGCGGTGATCGCGCTCGTCACCGGTCAGATCCTCGTCCTGCCGCTCATCGGGCTGATCTTCGTCCTCGAGACGGGCTCGGTCATCCTCCAGATCGTGGTCTTCAAGGCGACGAGCGGCCGGCGACTGTTCCGGATGTCGCCGCTCCATCACCACTTCGAGCTGGGCGGCTGGGACGAGGAGAAGATCACCCTCCGGTTCTGGATCGTCGCCGTCCTGGCCGGCCTCCTCGGCGTCACCCTGTTCCTCGCCTCGATCAACCGACTGCCATGAGCGACGCGTCGACGACCGTCCGTCCGATCGATCCGGACACCCTGACGCTCGGTGACGTCCGTGGCGGCGCCCTGCGGGACAGGCCGGTCACCGTGCTCGGGTTCGCTCGGACCGGGATCGCGCTGGCGCGGTTCCTGGCCGATGCGGGCGCCCGGGTGACGGTCTACGACGGTCGCCCGCTCGGCGAGCTGGGTCGGGCCGTCGCGGCGCTCGAGGACCGAGGCGTCCGCCTGCTCCTCGGTCCGGACGTCGATCCTGCCACCGCCTGGGCCGACGCCGTGCTGGTCCTGGCGTCGCCCTCGATCAGCCCGGCCTTCCCGACGACCGAGCCACGCCTGCGGGCCGAGCTGGCCGCGCTCGTCGAGCGCCGGGCCGCCGGGGACCCGACCGCCCCGGCCCTCGTCTCCGAGCCGGATCTCTTCCTTCGCCTCTGTGCGGCCCCGACGGTCGGCGTCACCGGCACGAAGGGCAAGACGACGACCTCCGCGCTGGCCGCTGCGCTCCTCGCGGCCGATCCGAGCCATCCG
>JAPVSP010000492.1:0-2023 GCA_047519685.1 Chloroflexota bacterium | reverse complement strand
TCGGGTGCGAGCGCCTTCGGCCGGCGGCGCAGGGCCGCATCGAGGACCTGGTCCATCGAGTCGACCAGGACCAGCTTGATCTGCTTGCGGACCTCCTCGGGGACGTCGCGAAGGTCCTTCTCGTTCTTGCGCGGGAGGATGACCAGCCGGGCACCGGACAGATGCGCGGCCAGGATCTTGCTCTTGAGCCCGCCGATCGGCAGGACCCGGCCACGCAGGGTGATCTCACCCGTCATCGCCACGTCCTTGCGGACCGGGCTGCCGGTCAGCGCCGAGACGATCGCGGTGGCCATCGTGATCCCGGCCGACGGGCCGTCCTTGGGGATGGCGCCGGCCGGGACGTGGATGTGCAGCGTGTTCCGCTCGAAGACCTCGCGGGCGATCCCGAGCTCGGCCGCGTGGGCTCGCGTCCAGGACAGGCCGGCCCGCGCCGACTCCCGCATGACCTCGCCGAGCTGGCCGGTCAGGATGAAGTCCTCCTTGCCCTCCATCTTGGTGACCTCGACCGAGACGACGTCGCCGCCGACCTCGGTGACGACCAGCCCGGTCGCGGCCCCGACCTGGTCCTCGGGCTCCAGCTCGCCGTATTCGAAGCGCGGCGGTCCGAGGAACTCGACCAGCTTCTTCCTGTCGACGATCGTCCGGCGCTTCCGGCCCTCGGCCACCGAGCGGGCGACCTTGCGCATGATGTTGGCGAGCTCACGCTCGAGGTTCCGGACGCCGGCCTCGTGGGTGTACGCCTGGACGAGCTCGACCAGCGCCTCGTCGGTGAGCTCGATGTGCTTCGCCTTGAGCCCGTGGTTCTCCATCTGCTTGGGTACGAGGAAGCGCTTGCCGATCTCGATCTTCTCCTGCTGGGTGTAGCCCGGCAGCGGGATGATCTCCATCCGGTCGCGCAGCGCGGCCGGGATCGGATCGATGAGGTTGCCGGTCGCGATGAACAGCACCTTCGAGAGGTCGAACGGCACCTCCAGGTAGTTGTCCTGGAACGTGTTGTTCTGCTCGGGGTCGAGGACCTCGAGGAGTGCCGAGGACGGGTCGCCCCGGAAGTCCATCCCGATCTTGTCGATCTCGTCGAGCATGAAGACGGGGTTGTTCGTGCCCGCGGTCTTCACGTTCTGGATGATCCGCCCCGGCAGCGCCCCGATGTACGTGCGGCGGTGGCCGCGGATCTCCGCCTCGTCGTGGATGCCGCCGAGGCTCATCCGGACGAACTTGCGACCCATCGCGCGCGCCACGCTCTTGCCGAGCGACGTCTTGCCGACGCCGGGCGGTCCGACGAGCGCGAGGATGGGGCTGCGGATCTTCTCGGCCAGCGACCGGACGGCGAGGTACTCGAGGATCCGCTCCTTGACCTTCTCGAGGCCGTAGTGGTCCTCGTCGAGGATCTGGGCGGCGCGCCGGATGTCGAGCTGGTCGTCGGTCGAGACGTTCCACGGGAGGCCGACCAGCCAGTCGACGTACGTCCGGATGACGCCGACCTCGGGCGATGCCGAGGGGATCCGGCTCATCCGGTCGATCTCCTTGAGCGCGCGGGCCTTGATCTCGTCGGGCATGCCGGCGGACTCGACCTTCTCGCGCAGCTCGTTGATCTCCGCCTGCTGCGGGTCCTCCTCGCCGAGCTCGCGCTGGATGGCCTTGAGCTGCTCGCGGAGGATGTACTCCCGCTGGGTCTTGTCCATCTCGGACTTGACCTCGCTCTGGATCTTCCCCTTGAGCTCCAGGATCTCGACCTGCCGGGCGAGGAAGTTCGAGACCAGCCTGAGGCGCTCGACGGTGTCGATCGTCTCCAGCAGCTCCTGGCGCTGCTCGGTGCTCATGTCCGGGCTGTAGGCGACCATGTCGGCGAGCAGGCCGGGCTCCGTGATGTTGCGCGCCGCGACGGCCGCCTCGGGCGGGACCGGCGCGCCGTTCGCCACGTACTGCTCGATCTGCGCCTGGACCGTCCGCATCAGCGCCTGGACCTCGACGCCCGTCGAGGCCGTCTCGCTCAGCTCCTCGATCCGGACGCGGATGTACGGGG
>JAPVSP010000491.1:0-2576 GCA_047519685.1 Chloroflexota bacterium | reverse complement strand
GCAGGCAGGGGCGTCCGGCGTCACGCCCGTATGCTACTCGGCCGCCCCGGCCTCGAGACCCATCCTCGCCCGTCCGGTCGACGACCGGAGACGGTCACGCGTCCCAGGTCGCCTCTTCGTCGAGCTCCTCGAGCCGCTCGATGAGCTGCTCGATCCCGGCGTCGTCCGCGAGGATCGCGGTCGCGGAATGCAGCTCGCCCCCGAACAGCGACCGGAGCACCGGATCGAAGAACAGCATCGCGTTCGCGCCGAGCGGGCGGTACGGCCGGCTCGCCTGGAGGAAGTGGACGGCCGGCGCGGTCAGGCCGCGGAGCTGGATCTCCCGGGCGACCTGCTCGACGAGCTCGTCGCGCTGCTCATCGTTTCGCTCGAACGGGGGCATGCTCACGGGCGACCCTCCGATCCATCCTCCGGCCGAGCGGGCCGGCCGGCGGCCACGGTCGAGCCCGAGGCGAGCGCGGCCTCGAAGGCCTGGTACGGGGCCGCGCCCCGAAGCGCGAACACGACGGTCTCGACCACCGTGGAGCTCGCCAGCTCGTCGCGGACGGTCGCGACCGTCACGGCCGCGGCCTCCTCGAGCGGGAAGCCCCCGACCCCCGTCCCGAGCGCCGGGAAGGCGATGGCGCGCACGCCGTTCTCGCGGGCCCGTGCGAACGCGCTGCGGACCGCCGCGGCGATCGCCACGGCACTGGTCCGGCGGTCACGGTCGAGCGAGACGGCGTGGATGACCAGGCGCGCCGCCAGCGACCCGCCCGGGGTGACGACCGCCCCGCCCAGCGGGATCGGCGCCTGGCGGACGGCGGCGAACTCGATCTCGTCGCCGCCCGCGCGCTTGATCGCGCCGCCGACACCGGTCGACATCCATCCGGACGGATTGGCGGGATTCACGATCGCGTCGACCTCGAGGTCGCAGATGTCCCCGTTCCAGAGCTCGATGCGGGCGGCCACAGATACCTCTCGAACGTGAGCGTCCGAAGGCCCACCGGTCCGGCCGGAGCATGGTACACCCGGGGTAGGCGCCGAGCCATCGCGGTCACCACCTCCCAGGAGATGGTGGTGCGGGACCGCGCCAGGTCGGCCGCGGTGATCCGCTGACCGTCCTGCTCGCCGAGCAGGACGAACTCATCGTCGACGCCGACCGATGGCGCGGGCACGTCGGTGACGTCGGCCATCACGGCATCCATGGCCACGGTCCCGACCAACGGGACGCGGGCGCCACGGACGAGCGCCTCGGCGCGGTTCGACCAGGCGCGTGCCCAGCCGTCGCCGTAGCCCACCGGGAGCGTGGCGATCCGGCTTGGCCGGGCCGTCACGAACGACGGCCCGTAGCCCACGCCGCTCCCCTCCGGCAGGTCGGCGACCCGGACCGGTCGGGCGTGGAGCGAGAGCACAGGCCGCAGCTCGGCCGCCATGGCGGCGACGTCCGGGGCGATCGGCACGGACTCCGGGAGGAGCCCGTAGAGGGCCAGCCCTGGCCGGACCGCCTCCATGGCCGCGACCGAGCGACCGATGATCGCGCCGGACGCGGCGAGGTGCCGCGGCAGGCGGACGCCGCCTCCGCCGAGGAGCGCGGCGACGGCATGGAATCGGCGCTCCTGGTCGGTCGAGCGGACGCGGTCCTCCGGCGCGGCAAGGTGCGACCAGAGCCCGGCCAGACGCACGCCGCGTGAGGCGGCGATCGCGCGGGCGGCCGCCGGGACCTCGGCTTCGGGGAAGCCGCCGCGGCCGAGCCCGGTCTCGACCTCGACCTGGACCGCGAGGCGACGGCGGGATCGCCCCCGGCCGACGGAGGCGGCGGACATGGCGGCGAGCGTCCGCTCGAGCAGCACGGGATCGCCGGCGCTCAGCGTCAGGCCGCGCCGGGCGGCCTCCGGGGCGAGATCGGGCGGGACGGGATAGAGCACCAGGATCGGCAGACGGATCCCCGCGGCCCGGAGGGAGAGGCCCTCGTCGAGCGTCGCGACGCCGAGGCCGTCGGCGCCCGCCACGGCGAGCGCGCGGGCGACGGGCAGCATGCCGTGGCCGTACGCGTCGGCCTTGACCACCGGCTCGACCCGGACGCCCGGGGGCAGCGCCCGGCGGATCGCGGCCAGGTTCGAGGTCAGCCGGCCGAGGTCGATCTCCAGCCACGCCGTGCGCGGCAGCGGTGGCAGGCCGGCCGCGGCAAGGCGGGCGTCGATGGGCTCGAGCATCGGAGACCCGCCTTCAGCGGGTCGCGGTCGACCGGTCGGACGAGGTCGGGCGGGCGGCACCGGCGGTCGGATCGCCCCGCGTCCCGGTCTCCGCGGCGCGACCGGCGGTCGTCGCCCCATCGGGCGCGGCGCCGTTCCGTCCGAAGCCGATCCGCCCGCCCTTGCGGGCCCGCTCGGCGATCGCGGCGAGCCGCTTGCGGGACACCGCGAGCAGATCGGGCAGGTCCGAGGCGAGCAGGCCCGCGTCGCCGATCCGCTCGCGTACCGCCTCGCCGGCGAGGCCGTGGAGGTAGACCCCGAGCCTGGCGGCGGCGAACGGATCGAGGCCCTGAGCCAGCAGCGAGCCGATGGTCCCGGACAGGACGTCGCCAGTGCCGCCGGACG
>JAPVSP010000490.1:0-1588 GCA_047519685.1 Chloroflexota bacterium | reverse complement strand
GGTGAAGATAAGACTGGATACCGTGCTCTCTGAGGAGGGCGCGGGTCAAGTCCCCAGACTTGGTGTAACAGCGGAACTGAAACGGCCACCGCGTCATCCTCGCGTCGTTGGAACTGAGAAACCGACGACACGAAGGGAGGCCGCAGTGGCCGAGGACAGGATGGCCGTGCTCGAGACGGTGCGCAAGGCGATCGCCGACGGCGACGTCGACTTCCTGCGGGAGGGCCTCCGCGTCCTCGCCCAGGCGGTCATGGAGGCCGAGGTCAGCGAGCTGACCGGGCTGCCCAAGGGCGAGCGCGACCCGGAGCGCCGGCTGACCAACCGCAACGGGTACCGCGACCGCCGCTGGGACACCCGGGTGGGCACGCTCGAGCTGTCGATCCCGCGGGTCCGCGACGGCTCGTACTTCCCGTCGCTGCTCGAACCGAGACGACGCGCCGAGCGGGCGCTCCTGGCCGTGGTCAGCGAGGCCTATGTGCTCGGGGTCTCCACTCGCCGGGTCGAGGATCTCGTCGACGCCCTCGGGATCGCCTCGCTGTCGAAGAGCGAGGTCAGCCGGATCTGCGCCGCGCTCGATGCCGAGGTCGAGGCCTTCCGCTCCCGCTCGCTGGCCGACGAGCCATACCCGTACCTGTGGCTCGACGCGACGTACGTCAAGGTTCGCGAGGCCGGGCGAGTGACCTCGATGGCGGCGCTCGTGGCGACCGGTGTGGCGGCCACCGGTGAGCGGCGTGTGCTCGGGCTCGAGCTCGCCGCCGGCAACGACGAGGGCTCCGCCTGGCCGGGCTTCATCCGCGGGCTCGTCGAGCGCGGCCTGGCCGGTGTCCGGCTGGTCATCAGCGACGACCACCGCGGGCTGGTCAAGGCGGTCCATGAGCAGCTCCTCGGCGCCGCCTGGCAGCGCTGCCGGGTGCACTTCACGCGGAACGCCCAGGACCTCGTGCCACGGAGTGCCCGGAGCATGGTCGCGACGGTCATCCGCTCGATCTTCGAGCAGCCCGACGAGGCCTCGGCCCGGGCCCAGCTGCGACGCGTCGTCGATGGCATCTCGGAGCGCTTCCCGGCGGTCGCCGAGCTGCTCGTGGCGGCCGAGGCCGACCTCCTCGTCCACTTCACCTTCCCCGACAGCCACCGCCGCCAGATCCGCAGTACCAACCCGCTCGAGCGGCTCAACAAGGAGATCAAGCGGCGGACCGCGGTGGTCGGCATCTTCCCCAACCGGGCCAGCCTCATCCGGCTCGTCGGGATGGTCCTCGCTGAGCAGGACGACGAGTGGCAGGACGGCCGGCGCTACTTCCGGCCCGAGACGATGGCGGCGATCGACGCGGTCATCGAGCACGAGGAGGTGAGCCAGGCGCTGCTCATGGCAAGCTGACGGATCCGGCGCGAGGGCGACGCCCTGTTACACCACGTGCTGGGACTTGACCGCCGGTCGCCGGGCGCCGGGCGCGCAGGATCGAAGATGCGATCCCGTCATGCCGGAGCAAGCGGGGTCTCGCTAGGGATTCACCCCATTGCAACGCCACTCAACCGGGCCTAGGGTCTGGCATCGACGGATCAGACCGGGGCTCAGATCGCGGAGCCTCCG
>JAPVSP010000489.1:0-1590 GCA_047519685.1 Chloroflexota bacterium | reverse complement strand
GGGTGGCTCGTCGACGCCGTCGCCGGGCTGCGGGACCCGCCGGGCGTCGATCGCGACGACGACCGCCTGGCGACCGAACCGACGGGCGCAGCGCCGGACGAGACGAGGATCGGCGACGGCAGCCGTGTTCAGGGAGACCTTGTCCGCGCCCGCCCGGAGCACGTCGCGCATCTCGCGGACGCTGCGGACCCCGCCGCCGACGGTCAGCGGGACGAACGCCCGACGCGCGGTTCGCTCGACGGAGGCCAACAGCGTCCCCCGACCTTGCGGCGCGGCCGTGATGTCGAGGAAGACGAGCTCGTCCGCGCCCTCGAGGGCGTAGCGCTCGGCGAGCTCCGCCGGGTCGCCTTCGTCGACGAGGTCGACGAAGCGGACACCCTTGACGACGCGTCCGTCGGCCACGTCGAGGCAGGGGATGACCCGGCGACGGAGCATCAGTCGAGCCCTCGGGCTGCCCGGCTCAGGCCGGCCGGGTCGGCGACGATCCCCACGAAGTTGGCCAGGACCCGCAGGCCGTCCCGGCCGCTCCGCTCCGGGTGGAATTGGACCCCCAGGAGCGGACCGCGGGCGACGGCGCTGACGAACCGGCCGCCGTGCTCCGTCTCCGCCAGGACGGCGTCCTCCGCCTCGGGCGCGGGCGCGCCGGCGTAGGAGTGGACGAAGTAGAGGTCGGCCCCGTCCGGGATCCCATCGAACAGCCGATGCGCGCGACGTTGGCGGACCTGGTTCCAGCCGATGTGCGGGAGCGTCGGGGCCCCGCTGAGGCGCACGGCGCGGCCGGGGAGCACGCCGAGCATGGTGACGCCGTCCTCATCGCTGGCCTCGAAGAGGAGCTGCAGCCCCAGACAGATGCCGAGGTACGGTCGATCGGCGGCGATCCACTCGCGCAGCGCGCTGGCCAGGCCCTGGCGAGCGAGCCGGGTCATCGCCGGCGCCGCGGCGCCCACGCCCGGAACGACGACCCCGTCGGCGCCCGCCAGGGCGCGGGGATCCCGGGCGATGGCCACGCTGGCACCCACCGCCCACAGGGCCTGCTCGATGCTCACGAGGTTCCCGGCGCCGTAGTCGACGACGGCGATCCGCGGAGGCCGCGTGGATCGGTCGGGCGTCTGCATGCCGGCCCGATCGAGCTCCGCTCCGCGGATCAGGCGGCCCACGTCGGCCTCACCCCAGCGAGCCCTTGGTCGACGCGACGCCGTCGCGACGCGGGTCGCGCTCGCACGCCTCACGCATCGCGCGGCCGAGCGCCTTGAACGCAGCCTCCGCGAGGTGATGGTCGTTCCGCCCCGACCCGCGCACATGGAGGGTCGTCCCGCTCGCCTGCGCGAACGCCTCGAGCGCGTGCTCGACGAGCTGGAGCGGCAGGCCGCCCGCCCGCTCGCCCCGGAACGGCAGCTCCACCACGGCGTACGGGCGTCCGCCCGCGTCGACGACCGCGCTCGCCAGCGCCTCGTCCATCGGCACGGCGGCGTCGCCGAACCGCCGGATGCCGGCCCGATCGGCGAGCGCACTGGCGAACGCCGCGCCCACGACCAGTGCGACGTCCTCGACGGTGTGGTGCTCGTCGACGTGGAGGTCGCCCTCGGCGCG
>JAPVSP010000488.1:0-19141 GCA_047519685.1 Chloroflexota bacterium | reverse complement strand
GGCGCTCGTTGAGCCGAGCTAGTCCCAGGCCTCGCGCCCGGCCTCTCGCTCGACGGCCTTCCAGGCGTCCAGCAGGGGCTCCCAGTTGAGGGCCGGCTGGTGGACCTGGATGTCCTCGAGGCGCTCGCCAAGGACGATCGACGCCCTTCGGAGTGCCGGGGAGAGGGGTTCCTGCTGGAAGGCGGCAAGCGCGACCCGGGCGTCATCCTTCGCCTGCCGGACGGGCGCCCGCATGAACGACGACGACGACCCCAGGTCCTCGATGGCCTGCTTCAGGTGGTCGAACACCCGTCGGTCCACGGACCGAACGATGCGCTTCGGGGCGGCTGCGGTCAACTTGGTCAGCAGGGGATAAGGCGGTGGTGTGAAGAACGACCGGAATGGGGTGTGATCGCCATCGAGTAACGCACGAACGGACCCTTTCGGGTCCGTTCACGGTTTCTCGGGATGGCCACTCTCATCGCTTCAGGCGTCTTATGCGGAGGCAATCGACGCTTCCTCCGCCGCGCAGCGCCCCCTACGTCAAGAGGTTCGGCCGGGCCGTGTCCATCGATAGCCCGCCGGGCGCTTCATCACACACTATTGCCGCTGGGCGACCCGTCGCCGTTGGCGATCGTACGCCCGGCCGGCACGTCAATCAAGGACAGCCAGCTCTGCCCCGCCAGCAGGGCCGGAGAAGCGATCCCCGCAGACGCCCCGATCCCTGGAGAGGCCGGCGCTGCCGGCCCGAGGATCGAGTCTCGGCGTTCTGTGCCCCGTCAAGGGTCCGCGGCCTGCGGCCGCCCGCCTCGGGGCACCGCTCGCTCCGCTTGCGCTCGGCGGCCCTTGACGGCTTCGCGCTCTAATACCCGGCATCACGGCCCGGAAGAGCCTGAGGGAGTAACCGCGATGTCGTCGCAGGCATGCAAGAAGCCGTCCGTCCCGAGGCCGCCGGTGACGGCGACATGATCGCCCTCTCTTGCCTTGATCGTGCCGCCGAGGTCGACGAGCGTTCTGGTCGCCCCCTCCATGCGAATGGTGTATCCGAACGGCCAGACGACTCGGGTGAGGATCCCGTCAGCGCGGATGCCGAGGCCGCCGTCGTCTGCGACCAGCACCCCCTCCGAAAGGCCCGTTTGACACCCCAATTGGCACCCACCGGCCGCCGGAACGACCGCCGCGAGCGCGATGACGACCCCGAGCGTTCTGAATCGTCGCCCTACCACAGCGGTGGCCTGCCCCCTACTGGACGACGCAGGTTCCCGAACATACCTGCTGCAGACTCCACCTGACCAGGACCCTGCCTATCTTCTCCGCCTGGCTCGTCGGGTCGCCGCCGGACCCGGCACGCGATTGTCACGCGGCCCGCCGCGCGGATGCCACGGCCGGAGGTCAGGTCTTCATCAGGCGCGCCGCCCGGGGCCGCCCTGACCGCTGGGTGTCATTACCGCACGCTAACTGACAGGAACGTCTCGTCTCCCGAGTCGTCTGTCCCGGGAGTCAGCCCGCTGCGGGCGCCGGGAGCACAGCCACGATCGACCACGTTCGCCCGCCATCGTGTGTCGCCTCGATGGCCGGGCCACCGTCGGTGCCGTTCCACACGTACAGCAGCCACTCCCGATCGTCGAACGCCCATCCTGCTGCCGCCTCCCGGACGTCCCACTCGCCGGGCGGCATGTCGATCCAGGTCCGGCCGCTGTCGGCGGTCCGCTCGGTGACCCCTCGCCCCATCCACAGCATCCCGTGGCCGTCGGCCGCCATCGCCAGTCCTGACAGGTAGCCGTTCGCGGCGATCACCCCGATCTCTTCGCCCTGCCCTGGGATGGGCGACGATGCCGTGACGCTCCAGGTCGTCCCGCCGTCGGCGGTCGCTAGGATCGCCTTCGTCGCCATCCCGGCCCCGAACGTCGAGTTGCAGGCGACCCAGCCGTGGACCCGGTCCGGGAAGCTGACCGCCACTGGGGTTCCGGTCGTCATGGGGCACGCGTTCGGACGGCGCCGCCAGGTCCGACCGCCGTCGGTCGAGCTCAGGAGGACTCCGCTGTTGGGCCCGGTCGCGTCGGGGTCTGGCCCAACCGCCCATCCGATCGTCGCGGACGGGAAGGACAGCGCGGTCAACGGCTGGGCCGAGAGTCGCGTCCAACCGGCTCCGCCATCGCGGCTGACGAAGAGTCCGGGGGTGCAGTCGGGTCGCGCGTTCCGGTCGCATGCCGTGGCGGCCCAGGCGGTCCCGGAACCCGCGACGGCGACCGCATCCAAAGGCCCGGTCCCGCTCAGGCTCTTCGACCAGCTTCGCCCTCCGTCCGAAGTGAGCCAGACGACCCCGACGGCGTTGTTCCATGCGGAGCCGCCCACGAGCAGGCCGTGCAGGGAGTCGAAGAAGGCCAGCCCATGGACGTCGATCGAAGCACTTGACGCCGCCGCCGCCGGGCTGACCGGAGGAGCGACCGAGGGTGAGGGGGTCCCAGCCGGGAGGGAGCGGCTCGGGGTCGGGGAGCCGCTCGGAGGGATCGACGGCGAGGTGGCCGGAGCGCCCGCCTGTCCACATCCCATCAGCAGGAATGCCAGCGTCACTGTGGCTGTCGCCAGCGTGGCGGTTCTCACCGTATCCTCGGTCGCCTCTGCACGCGTTCGGGCGGCGGGCAGACTTGAGACGCGCAAGCTGCGGCGAACGTGTCGGGTACTGCGATGCGCCTGCCTCGCGCCGCCCCTCCGCGAGAACGTGGTCTGCCCCGTCGGAGACAAGAGTCCGGGCTGTGCAGGGTTCGGACCCCTAGCTGGCGTGCTATCTCGCCCTTAGTTGTGCGGGCGGCGCCCATCCCTCTGGTGTTCCTAGTCCACGCTTTGTGAGTTGAGCCCGATGTCTCCGGAAGCGACCACGGTCCCGACAGTGCACTCCCAGTCGGACGCTAGCACCCGCCGACGACGCCGGACCGCGCCCACGAAGACCCCGATGCCAGTCAGCCCTTGACGCAGATCGATCGAACGAGCGACGGTCATGTCGATGAGGGACGGGGCGACACGACCCATGTCGGCTCCGGCGCCATGAGCGTTCGTCGGCGCTTGGCACTCTTCCTGCCGCTCGTGGTCGTCGCCGCATGCTCCGTTGAGGCCACCGCCGCTCCAAGCGCGAGCCCGGCGGTCAGCCCGAGCCCGTCACTGGCGCCGTCCACCGGCTGGCACTGGACGGACCCGAGCGTCCACCTGGTGGACGGCTACTACGTCCAGGATGGCCCCGGCCAGACAAGCACGTAGAGCAGCACCGCCACGAGCAGGGCGACCCAGCCGAGCCCGAACACGACGAGACCGACGAGGAGCCCCTCGACCACGTCCCGTGGCCGGCGCGACCGCTTCGCACGAGCCAGGCCCCCGCGAGGGTCGAGGTGGCGATCCCGAGCCAGAGCGCGGGCGACGTCAGCCAGGGGACGTAGTCGGACGCCCCGAGCGCGATGGCGGCCGCACCGCCGAGGACGACCGGCGCACCGAGCAGGACCGTCCGCGAGAGATGCCGCCGGACCCGGGCCGCGACGAGAAGCCCGACTCCGAGGAACAGGGCGACCCCCCAGAAGGCCGGCGACGCCCCGACGACGAGCGCGGCGGCGAACACGACGATCAGCTCGATCACGAAGATGGCGACGAACGCCGTCCGCAGGCTCATCCTCACCGCCTCGACCGGCACATGCGCCACAGCAACTCCCCCGCTCGCCGTGATCCGCGGCCAGGATCGTAGCCCGGTCGGCGGCCGTGTCGAGGGCCGGGCGACCCGAGTCCTGGATACGCGACCCCTCCGATACGCTGTCGTTCGCCTGCGACGAGTTGACGATGAAACGGCCTCGAGCCGCCGCCGGCGCCGACTGACGGAAAGCTCCGTACACTGGCCCGGTGCGCTCGACGATGCGTGCGGGCAGCTCGTGCGCGGTGATGGCTGTGGTAGCCGCTGTCGCCTTGGCCTCCTGCAGCTCGACGGTCACGCCGTCGAGCTCGACCCAAGCACCGTCCCCGGCCTCGCCGTCGACCGGCGAGTCGGACGTCCCGTCGCCGGTGGCGTCCGAGAGTCCCTCCCCGACGCCGGTGGACTGGGCGGGTCTCGCTCGCGCTGTCCACCTACCCCGACTCGGCGCGGGTGCAGCGTGTCCTCGATCGTCCGGACGCCAGGTGTCAGCGGCCTTTGGGATCGCTCTCGGGGATGGACCTGTGTACCCTGTCGGGCTTCCCGACGGCCTGCTCTCGATCACGGCCCGCGACGGTCTCTTCCTGCAGAAGGTGCTCTGGGTCAGTGCGCCCGCGTATCAGGGACCGGTGCTGATCCGCGGGGCCCGGCTCGACGGATCCGGCGTCGTCCAGTTCGCGACCGGCGGCTCGGCACCGACAAGCGAGTTCAAGCTCCTGGAACCCGGAGCGTCGAGCCCGGGCGAAGGCGCGGGATGGCGGGAATGGCCGTCCTACACCGAGGTCCCCCAACCCGGCTGTTACGCCTACCAGGTGGACGGGACGAGCTTCAGCGCGGTCATCGTCTTCGAGGCTGCGGCCGGGTGAACGACTGCGCCGAGTGACCTTGGCGAACGCGGCCTGAGCCGGCCGTCACGTGCCCCCGTGAGTCCGCTCGTCGGGCACGTCACGATGGCGAGATCGTGCCCAACCGGATGCAGATCGGCCCCAGCGGCGCGGGCAGCGACTAGGCGTGGAGGCGACGACACCCGGTTGACTTCCGCCCTTTCCCTCTGACGTCGAGACCTGTGCGAGAAGAAGGACGCGCCGTCTCGATGCGGATCGCTTCGGGTCAGGATGCGGTCGGGAGGTGGAGCCGATCGCGGCGGGAGAGGTACCAAGTCACGAGGACGACCGGCACGCCCAGCAGGAGACCGCCGAACGCTGACTCATCGACTGCGAGTCCGCCGATGAACGGCTGGACGTCTTCCACGGTGGCGTTGCCGAAGAAGAGCTCGCTGAGGATGAATCCACCGACGAAGAAGGCGACCGCGCCGATCAGCCACATCCATTGCGTCGACGACTTGGCGAGGAGGACGTGCGCCACGCCTCCGAAGATCGTCGAGAACATGTAGAGCAGGGCAAAGCCTTCGAGGGCAAGATCGAGCTTCATGGCGCTCCCCCTTGGTTCCCAATCGCCGGTCCGGGGCCCGCGGGTCGGTCTCGCCAGTGGCTCAGCACGGTCGAGGCGGCCTGGGCATGGACCGTGCGTCAAAGCTCCCCGCCTGCGACCGGTAGCATCGGTCGGGTTGGCCGCCGGTGCAAGCGCCGAAGGACCCAATGCCAGCAATCGTGGTGGCGCACACCCGTGGCGCGATGCCGGCATGGCTCTGAGGCGGGCATCGTGCGGCGGTGAGCCGATCGCCGACACCCGCCCCGATCCGGGCGAGCCTGCTTCCGCTGACGAGGAACTAGAGCTTCGCCGCCCACCAGTCCGCGGTGATCGTGATGCACTCGTTGGCGAGGGTCTGATCGGGCGTCAGGACGAGGTAGATGTGGTCGGCGCCCGGCAGGATCCGCAGGGTCGCGTCCTGGCTCCCGACGACCCCGATGACGTGGCGGGAGGTCTGCGGGTTGACGGTCGTGTCGGCGCTTCCTGCGACGAGCAGGATCGGGTTGGCATAGGGCGCGATGTCATCGAGCGCGGTCTCGGCCGCCAGCGTCGAGAAGAAGGCGCAACTGACGTCGATCTTGGTGAAGCCGAGATCGAGGACGAGGTGGCCACCGTTCGCCTGACAGGCCGCGAGCATCTCGGGCCCATAGAAGCCGCCGTTGTAGATCGCCCCGGACCAGGAGGCGAAGCCCTTGACCCGTGGGTCGGAGCCAACGACGGTCGCCCCGACCATCGAGCCCAGGCTGAAGCCCTGCACGCCGACCCGGCCATGGATCGTCTCTGGCCGCGCGATGAGCCAGTCGAGGGCGGCCCGGGCGTCGCCGACCATGCCGGGATAGGTGAGATCGAGGAAGGGCTGGCGGCTGTCGCCGGAACCGGCGAAGTCGATCCGCAGCGAGGCGTAGCCGCGCTCAGCGAGCGCCCGAGCGAGGCGCTTGTACATGTCGCCGACCTCGTCCTTCTGGCTGGCGAAGCCGTGGAGTAGCAGGACCGCCGGATAGGTCCCTTGGACGCCGCCCGCGCGGGGCACCGCGAAGATGCCGGGGATCTGATGGTCGCCGGCCGGGATCCAGACGAGCGTCTCGCGGATCTTGGCGTCGTCCGAGGCCGAGGAGTAGGCCGCCGGGGACTGTGCCGCGACGGTGAGGGTCGCGCCGACCAGAACGAGCACGACACCCATGAGCAGTGCGCGCGGGAACAACCGTGTCATTGGGCTTCCTCCTTCCCAGATGAGCGCTGGGGACACGGCCAATCTAGAAGGACCCTGGTGCCACGGGACAGGTCCGAAGGGCACGAGCCGAGAGGCGCTCGGGTCGCCGGCTTCCTCGTCGGCTCCACGAGGTCGTCACGCTCCCGCGATGTGCCGAGGCTGAGGACAGCGGGGCAGGATCCCTAGCGGCAGCCTTCGTCGGGGGCTGACGCTGCTCGGTTCAGGCTCGTCGCGCGGGCTCGAACAGCGCGAACTCGTTGCCCTCGCTGTCGGGCACGCCGATCCACCACCCCATGCCGGTGACCTCTTGCTTGTCCCCGCGGACGCCCCCGCCCAGCTCGCGGATCGTGGGGAGCGAAGCCTCAATCGAGTCGACCTCGACGTAGTTCACGATCGTCGGGGCGACGGTGACGTTCCTCCGCCCGATCCCGCCTCCGACCGGATGGTCGCCGGTCGTGCGGTAGACGAGGTAGTCATCGAAGCCCGCCATGGTGTCGATGTCCCACCCGAATGCGCCCGCGTAGAAGCGGCGGGCGCGATCCAGATCGTCGGCAGGGATCTCGATGTGCGTGTACTCACCGTGCGCCATCGTCGACAGCCTCCCGTGCAAGGGACGTTGGCCCGGCATCGCCTGCGCATGCCGGCTCGCCGCGCTCGATGCTACGGCGGGGCGTGGATGGTGGCGCCGCGAACCCCGATCCGTCGGACTCTTTGAGGGAAGCGCGCCTGTAGACGCGATCAGTGGATCGTGGGATGCGGCGGGCCAGGTCGAAGGCTGCCATTCGGCTCTGGTCCATGGAAGGCCTCGTTGGTAGAGTCGCGATCGACCCGAAGAGGCCATGCCGTCGATCGATCTCGAGATCGCATCAAGAGATTGGAACGTCCTGTGATCCATATCAACGGACGGACCGCCTGAGACGACATCAAGGGCAGAGATCGACCGGTCCCTTCGGGTCGTGCTCTGCTCACGGCGGAGCCGCCCTGGCAGAGCGCCGCGCCCATCGTCACGCTGCGTCCCAAGCGGCCTCAGCGCGGCAGGCGGCGCTTGGCAGGTGATCCGGCGAACGTGCGGATCCGGGCGACCAACTGACGTTCGGTGACCGAACCGCCCTTCTCGACCTCGATCCGTCGCTTGCGACCGTGGTTCTCGTCGTCGGTGCGGACGTAGTCCGCGAAGTGCTCGACGACCTCGCCGTTCCCGACCAGGAGCAGGTCGTCGTCGACCGGCAGCACACCAGCGACGTGATCGAAGAAGGCCCGCATGTGTTCGTCGCGATAGCCCTCGTCGCCCTGGCGCTCCTCGGTGGGCGGTCGTCCGGTCGAGCGATGGCGGCCCGGGACCGTCGAGTCGATGCGGTGGCGCACGATGAGCTCCGCGCCCCAGCGCAATACGGTGGCTGAGCCAGCCGAGATCCACACGCCGGTGGTGCGGGGACTGGTCATCGCAGCCCCTCCTTTCGCGGGGCGGTCGTTCAGTCCGCGACCTCCCGGATCCAAGTCTAGGCCGCGCGTTCACCCACCGGCCGGATGCCGACGCCATCGAGCGATTGGCGCCGACCCGGCTGCCGCTCAAGGCTCGCGAGACCGGAACCGGCCGCTCACCTGATGCGCGGACCGCGGCACGGTCTGCTCATGGTGACGTGGCGGTAGGGTCGCCTGGCAAGTCACTCGACGGTGTGGCGGGACGCACGCGGAGCCTACAGGTGAGTGCATCAGCATCGTCGCGATGGACCCTCTTGCCGCAGCCGCCAACCCGACGTTGGCGCTTGACGGTCTCGGCCATGGCTGGCCCCGAGATGTCCCGAGTGCGGGTCGCCGGACGAGTACACGGGATTGCCAGCGAACGATCCGGCGAGTAGAGTGTCGCAA
This sequence comes from Chloroflexota bacterium, assembly GCA_047519685.1. Taxonomy (GTDB): domain Bacteria; phylum Chloroflexota; class Limnocylindria; order Limnocylindrales; family CSP1-4; genus JAPVSP01. The sequence continues at coordinate 10,982 of JAPVSP010000488.1, read as the reverse complement.
CCGCCGAGCGCGCCCAGGGGGAGGGCCGCGTGATGTTGCGGATCCAGGTCGATATGTTCTCGGGGCGTCCGAATCCCGAGTGGATCATCACCGACGCGGATGCGTCCGAGGAGCTTCTTCGCTCGGTCGCCGCGACGAAGGGCGCCTCAGCGAGGCCTGGTGCGGGATACCTCGGCCTCGGCTTCCGGGAGGTCCGGGTGACCCACCTCGGCGACGACCCGGTGCGTCGTCGTGGCGTCCCTCGTGACTTCGCCCTCGCCTCCGTCGCGGCAGAGGATCTCCAGGCCTCGGGTGAGCTGGCCCTGCGGGTGATCGAGACGATGCCGCGAGAGGCCAATGTCCAGCTCGTGGCACACGCGCTGACACCGCTCACGAGTGACCTCCGCGAGCTGATCTTCGAGCGCCTCCGGCGGTATCTGGCGAACCCGCCCGGGATCACCGTCTTCAAGTGGCCCCCGTATAACCCACTCCGCACGACGATCAAGGACGCCGCGTGCGAGAACTGTGAGTACGAGGTCAGCCAGTTCAATCCAGGCTTCTGGAATGTGCCGTCCGTCCAGCCCTTCAACAACTGCTACAACTACGCCCGCAACTGGCGGACTGATACGTTTGCCCAGCCCGGGCGGGCACACGGCGCAATGACGAGCACCATGGCCTGTGCGAACGTCACGACCGCCGCGATGGCCGACGGCCTGGTCAAGCGCTGCACCTGTCTCCCCATCAGCGAATGGCCCCGACGGCTCATGGCGCTCGTGATCGACCCAGGTTGGGACTACCACTGGTATCGCCACCAGCGTGGCGGGTTCTGGGGCCACAAGCCGGGCGGCACGGCGGCCCGGAACACGGACAACAGCGGCGTCGTCATCGCCAATCCGGAGACCTGCGATCGCGGTGGCTATACCGACTTCTGCGGCTACTTCTATGCCGGTCGCTCGGTCGTGATCAACTAGGCGGATCTGCGATGCTCGTCGAGCTGGACATCTTCAGCGGACGTCCTAACCCGCGATGGCAGCTCGACGAGCGGATCGCCAGGCAGCTCGGGGAGTTACATCACCGACTGGCAAGGACCACGGACTCGCCCCCAACCGTGCCCGGACTCGGGTACCGGGGGTTCATCTACAGCATCGACAATGTCAACTGGCGGGCCTCGACGGGATTCGTCATCGGACCCGACACGGTGCTGGCCGATCCGAACCGGGTCATCGAGCGTTTGCTCCTAGACCAGCTTCCCGTCGAGTATCGCGATCTCCGTCCGCGGATCGCCGCGAACTTCGAACGGAGGGGCTGACGATCGGCGCAGCTCCTCAGCGGTAGCTCCACAGCCCCCTGCCGGGCTGGCAGGGGATCACTTGGACCTGGCGTCCTACGACGGCGGGTTCGACGATTCGTGCCTCATCCGCTTCGAGCAAGGCCCGAACTGCTCGGCCGCTGGGAGATGCGTCGGCCTTGGCTTTCGTCACTTCGAGGGCTCGCAGGTGCGCGCCTGGGGATATCGGTGGTCCGACCGGGTCGCCGAGAGAGAATCTGTCTGCCCGATACGCGAGCGTCGCGTGCGAGCCACCCCGGACGCTCGCCGCTCCGCTGGCCGAGGGCCCCTCACAGGTCTGCGGTCGAGATTGCGGGCGGCGACGAGGCCCCGGTCGGCCCGGCGAGGCTGGCCGGCCGGAGCCGGCCCGGTGGTCAGCGGCCAGTCACCTCGATCGCGGGCGCCGCGGCGACGATGGAGTCCCGCCGGAACCCGGCACCCGTCAGCGCTTGCGGACGAGCGTGACCCCATCGGCGATCGGCAGCATGGCGATGCTGACGCGCTCGTCGCTGGCCAACCGACGGTTGAGCTCCTGGACGCCCCGGGTATCGGGGTCGTCGACCGCCGCCCGGACGACGCCGCCGTCCCAGAAGACGTTGTCGATGACGAGCAGCCCGCCGGGCCGGAGGAGCGTCAGGATGAGCTCGTACTCTTCCGGATAGCGCTCCTTGTCGGCGTCCATGAAGGCGAAGTCATACGAGCCGCTTGAGCTCATCTCGACGAGCATCCGGAGCGTCTCGTAGGCAGGCCCGAGCCGGAGATCGATGCGGTCGCTCACACCGGCCGCATCCCACCACCGACGGGCGATCGCGGTCCATTCCTCGGAGACGTCACAGCAGACCAGCCGGCCACCGGGCGGCATGGCCAGGGCGACGGCGAGCGAGCTGTAGCCGGTGAACGTCCCGAGCTCGAGGCATCGGCGAGCGCCGATGGTCTCCACCAGGAGCGCCATCAGGGCCGCCTGCTCCACGGCGATCGGCATGTCCCGGATGTGCTCCGGCAGCCGCTCGTTCTCGGCGCGGAGCCGGGCCATCACGGGCGGCTCGCGGACGCCGACCTGGAGCAGGTAGTCGTACAGCTCCTCGGTCAGCGTCGTGCTCCTGAGGGTCATGAGCCCTGGCCTCCTGGCGGTCGCTGGTCGATCATCGCCACGATACGCTCGCGGGCGAGCAGGACGATCTCGGAAGCCTCGGTCGGATCGTCGTAGTCGACCTGCCAATGGCCCGGCGGATCCTTGGATGTGCCGATCGTGCCCGCGAACAGTCCCATTGTCCTGACTCGTTCGCCCGGCTCCCGTCCCCACGGACGATCCCGGCAGTCATCGCCGCTGCCGGGCGAGTGGCGCTCGGCGACCCTCGGGCCCGCCCCGGACGGTCCCGATGCCCGGCAGAATGACGACGGGCAGGGGCGAGAGGACTCGAGGCCGAGGTAACAAGCGAGTCGGCGCCCCTCGGACGGACTACTGCCTGAAGTCGATGTCCTGCAGGCGGCCAACGCCAGCGGTGAGCTCGACGAAGGTCTGGCGACGGCCCTGCGACCACAGCTCGTCGCGCAGCCATCGTCCCCAGGCTTCGTGATCGTCGCCGCACGTCGCCCGGAGATGCGCGACCAGGGTATCGGCGAAGTGCGCTCCGAGCGCGTAGGCGTGGATTCGGAACGGGTCGATCGAGTGGAAGGACTCGAGGGCCCACACCACCGGGTCGGGGATGGCCACGAGCGGCGCGTACCACGCCGCGAAGGCCTCACGAGCGAGCGCGGGGTCGCTCTGTATCGAGGCCTCGAAGAGGAAGCTCGTCGCCGTCCGTGCGGTCTCCGCGAGCGCGATCCTGTCGAGCCGCGGCCGCACCGCGGCGGGAAGCATGAGGAGCGTGCCGATCCGCTCGAGGACCGCTCCCATCGTTTCGTCCTGGGTGTCGCTCGGGATGGCGCGGATCCCACCCACCCGCGTGCCCGCGTACGCGAAGGCATGCCCGAGCTCGTGGTAGCCGGTCGTGAGATCGCGAAGCGATCGGGCCGGTCGGACCAGGATCCGGACGTCGTCTGGGATCGAGACCGCGGCCGTGTATCCGGCGATCGGCCCGTCGCGAACGGTCCAGCGGACGCGCCCGAAGAGATCGTCGCAACCGAGACGGGCGGCCAGCTCACGCCCGCTGGCCACGACGTCCATGCTTGTCGGACCTGTCACTCGGGCGAGACCGTCGAACCACGTCTCGATCGTCGCCCCGGCGGTCGCGGCGAATGCTCGTGCCTCGGGCAGGGCTGCGTCGCGCAGCGCGGTCATCGTCGCGACCAGCGCGTCGAGGTCGAGCCCCTCGGCCGCCATCGCGAGGTGCCCGTAGGAGGTGGCGCCGAGGTCACGGGCCAGCCGGTTCCGCAGCCGGATCAGCGCGATGACGTCCGGCTCCATCGCTGCGGCGAGATCGCGACGCCACCCGGCCGTTGGCCGATCCGGCACCGGTCCGTACGTCGACCGGTCGTCGAGCCGGTCTCGCAGTCGGGCCACCTCGGGGTGGTGATCGACGAGGACCCGGCGGCGGAGGCGTTCGACCAGCAAGGTGTCGGGATCGTCTCCGGCCAGGGTTCGCGGCGCGGAGGCGGTCTCGAACAGGGACCGGTCGACCGCCGCTCGGTCCTCCAAGACATCCTCGGCATAGGCCCCTCCACTCGAGACGACGTCGCAGCTGCCACAGGCGCGGGTACGCCACGGCGAAGGGCTCGGGATCGCGCTCAGGCAGGATGCGACTCACGTCTGGCGCAGCTACTTGATGCCGTCGAGGAAGTTGAGCACACGTTCTGTCAACAGCGTGGCGGCGTGCTCGTCGTATGAAGGCAAGCTGCTGTCGGCGAACAGGTGCTGGCTGCCGGGGTAGAGGAACAGCTCGGCATCTGCGGTCGCCTGGACGAGAGCGCGGGCTGCTTCGAGGTCGCCCTCCTCGACGAAGAACTCGTCAGCATCCATCGCGTGGATCTGGACCGGGACTCCGTGGGGCCATGCGTCAGCGAACTCGGAGGTCGGGACACAGGCATGGAACAACAGCGCACCCTTCGCGCCGGGTCGTGACTGGGCCAGCATCCGCGCCGGCAGGACGCCGAGTGAGAACCCCGCGTAGACGAGTTCGCTGGGCAGCCCTTCGGTGGCGACCCGTCCGCGCTCGATGATCGAGCCGAACCCAACTTCCTGGGCGTAGGCCACGCCCTCCTCGAGAGAGTCGAAGACCCGCCCCTCGTACAGGTCCGGGACGTGGACGGTGTGACCGGCTTGCCTGAGCCTCTCGGCAAAGTCGCGAACACCGGACGTCAGTCCGTGCGCGTGATGGAACAACAACACCTCAGCCATCTCGCTCCGTTCACTTCGTGGTGCCGGGCGGCTCCGCCGAAACGAGCATCTCCTGAGCTCCCGACATCCTCTGTCGTCTTTGTACATGAGGTTAAGCGCCCCGCCTGGTCGCACGGTGCGGGATCGAAGGCGACGGCGCGGAGCGGCGGCAGTGTGTCTGCCGGCGAGCGAGATAGCGTCCGCAGACCTCGGCCAGGCGCTCCCACGCGATGGCAGCGTGGGTTCCACCTTCTGGGGCACCCGGTCGCGGAGGCGGGGCGTGGCTGATGGTCAGTCAGAAGCCCTGATGGGAGGACCCGTCAGGAACGTCGGTTGGAGCGTTCGCCCGTACCAAGCGTCGGTGGGGCAGCCGCCGGGCGGCACCGAGACTCCTAGGCAGGTGAGGCTGCGATCCATCTGAGTCTGGACGGGTCCATGGCGGAGTGGCTGTGGCCGGGGAGGCCGCGCCCAGGGAGATGGCAGCGTCGCTGCTCAGACACCATCAGGTCATGGTGGCGGGGTGGGTCCAGTCAGCCTTGGCACGCCACCCGTGTCGGCGCTCCTCTGGCCGATCGCCCGGTGGAATGCTTCCCGGAGCGCCAGTTCCCTGGGGTCCCCGCCCTGCCCGGGACCCATCTTGTTCGTGACGTAGGCGTACCCCGCCCCGACCTCTGGGTCGGCATAGCCGAGGGAGCCGCCCGATCCGGGCGTGCCGAACGCGCTCGGCGAGCCAAACGCGAAGCCCGCGTCCGGTTTCGCGAACCCGAGCGAGAGCGCCCACTCCCGCTTGAGGCACTCGTCGTAGAAGCCCTCGCCGGGCGCGATGGCGGGCGCCATCAGGGCGCGCAGCGTTTCCGCACGCAGGTCGAGCTCGCGGCCGCCCGTGGCGAAGACGCTGTACGCCAGAGCGATCGCGCGCGCCGTACCCACCCCGCCCTGGGAAGGGATCTCGAGTCCGCGCGCATAGATGTCCTTGGTATCGAAGGGGATGGCCATGCCCGGGTTCGACCAGAAGGCGCGGTGGGTGAGCGAACGCGGGTTGAGGAATGCCCGCACGAACGGGTTGGGATGGAGGAGCATGGAGGCGAGGTTCACTCGCTCGATGGTCGCCAACCGCGCGTTCGGGACCTCCTCGGGGAGACCGATGTAGAAGTCGAGCCCCAAGGGGACCGCGATCTCGTCATGGACGAACCGACCGAGCGTGCGGTGCAAGGGATCGACCCGGCGCAGCAGTTCGCTCTCGTAGAAGCCTAGGCTGAGCGCGTGATAGGCCTGCCGCGTCCCCGGCTCCCAGGCAGGTCGCTGGGCCGCCAGAGCCGCGGCCAGTCGATCCGGGTCAGCCACAACGCTCCGGTCCACGGGCGCATCGATCACTTGCAGACCAGCCTGGTGCGAGAGCAGCTGGCGGACGGTGATGCTCTCCTTGCCCGCCTGGCCGAAGTCCGGCCAGTAGGTGCAGACGCGCTCGTCATAGTCGAGCAGTCCGCGCGAGTGGGCGAGCGCCAGCGCCATGCCCGCGATCCCCTTGGTGGCCGAGAACACGATGACCATCGTGTCCTCCTGCCAGGGTTCCTCGGTCGCCCGGTGGCGTAGGCCGCCCCACAGGTCCACGACCTTCTCGCCATGGATGTACATGCAGCAGGCGGCGCCCAGCTCGCCTCGGTGGGTGAAGTTCTCGAGGAACGATCGCCGTACCGATTCGAAGCCGGCCTTGACGAACCCGGCGACCGCGACCTCTCGCCCTCGGTTCATCCGACGTGCCCGCTGCGTGTCATCGTCGGCGGTCGGGCCCGCCGTCGGATGATCCGGTCCAGCTGCCGCATGAATTGCTGCAGGAACTCACAAGAGGACCTCTCTTGGGCATCCTGACGGCCGTATCACGCTCAGATACTGGCGCGCCCGGAGGGATTCGAACCCCCGACCATCTGATCCGAAGTCCGAAGCCCGCTGACGCCCTTCGGCGACCACCGTTTCGTGCTCAACCGGGTCCGCCCGACGGCCCGATTCTCGTCGATTCCCGGGTGAGTCTTGTGCTCACGTCCAGGATGAGTCTGGTGCCCAGGGCCGAAACCAAGAGAGTCCGATGCCCACGACCGAGTCGCAGAAGCCTCAGATGCCAATGGTTTCGGGCCCGGTTGACAGCACAGTGTAGACGGGCGCTCAATTGGAGAGCTGAGCCGGGCTGAGACGTCCGTAAGTGACTTCTTACTTCACAGCAAAGGTAAGTCACACGCTAGCACCCGGTGAGTGGGGCGGAGAGCGCGACTGTGGCCTGTGGAGCGGCCTTGACAAGGCCATTCACGAAGCCCCGGGTCGGCGGACGATCATTGGAGATCTAGCGCCTGAACGGCGGACGGAAGGTCCGTTTCAAGGAGCGCGAAACAGGAGTTTCCCGCGCGCCCCATCGGGCGAAATAGAACAGATGTACTGGGGCGCCCGACAGGAGTTGAAAAGCTCGACGCGCCAAGCGGCGTGGCCTCCTCGGCGTGCCGGCGGGCGACTTCCCGGGCGATCACTGGATCCACCTGCGCACGAGCAACCCGGTCGAGTCCGTGTTCGCCGGCGTGCGCCTCCGGACCAACGTTAGCAAGCGCATGCGCCGGCGCGACTGCGCCCTCTACGTCGTGTTCAAGATCACCCAGCGGCTCGAGCTCGGCTGGCGGCCGCTCTACGGCGGGCTGACCCTCCTCCTGCGCGGCGCCCGCTTCGTCGACGGCATCTACATCCCAGCCGAGGTCGAGCGCCCCGACGACCCCGCAGAGGAGGTGTCAGCGGCCTGATCGATCGTCATCGCGGAAGGGTGTTTCCACTCAACTTGACGAGGGCCCGGGATCATTGGTCCGCAGACAGTAAGGCCGACGCTGTTTCAGTTTGCTCGAGTACGCATTCGCTGCGCACGCTTGCCGAAGCCATTCGACGAGCTCGTCGTCGACCTCGTCGACCGATTGAAGCCGAATGCGATGGGTGACGGCGCTCTGGCTCATGCTCCTCGCGAGCTCCAGGCGCCCCGCCGCCGGCTGGCCGGGGAGGCGCAAACCGAGGTCGACTCGGGATCTCGTCGGGCCAACGACCGAGCGTCCGGGCGATCCTGCGCCCGGTGGCGTCGGGCACCTGACGCCCCGCCGCGCGGGCCAAGTGCACGTCGCATGGGTGAGGCCGGCCATCGCGCGGGCGAGGCCGCCCGCTCAGGCGATCGGGTCGAGCAGCGTCCGCACCCGCTCGAGGATCAGCGGCGGAAGGCGGCCGTTGAGCAGGTCCTCGAAATGCCGCGTGACGCGATGCCGGTCGAACGCGCCCTGGTCGGCGTAGATCTCCCAGATCACGAAGTCGTCCGGCTGGTCGCGCGACCGCCCGACCTCGTAGCGCAGGCAGCCCGGCTCGAGCTCGTGGACCTTCGACGCCATCTCGACGAAGACGCGCTCGATCTCGTCGCCGCGGTCGGGCAGCCCGAGCACCTCGACCTTCAGCCCGATCGGCACGGTCAGGCCAACCGTCTGGCGGGACGCGCCGGCGTCACGGCACCCGCGCCCGTTCGCTCGCGTTGGAGGCCTCGATCGCGGTCCTGAACGTCGACGCCAGCCCGGTCGAGTCGGCCGAGACCGAGACCAGCGTGAACCCGAGGTCGCGGTACCGGCCGAGTTCGCCGACGTTGGGGATATGGACGCCGAGCGCGCGGTCGTGGCGGCCGGCGGCCGTCGCGATCGCCCCGAGCGCGGCCGCGAAGCGGGGATCGTCGAACTGCCCAGGGATCCCGAGCGAGTGGCTCAGGTCCGACGGGCCGACGAACAGGACGTCGATCCCGTCGACGGCCGCGATCTCGTCGACGGCGTCGACGGCGGCCTGTGTCTCGATCTGGGCGATCCGGACGATGGCACGGTCGAGGGACCCGACATCGCCGTGCTTCGAGCCGCCGTACCCGGCGCCCCGCGCGCTGAGCGCCACGCCCCTGCTCCCCGCCGGCGGGTAGTGGCACCAGTCCACGAACTGCCTGGCCATCTCGGCGCTGTTGACCTGCGGGACCATCACGCCCGCCGCTCCCAGATCGAGGACCCGACCGATCCGCAGGCGGGTCGCGGACTCGACCCGGACGAAGCCGGGGACCAGGGACGCCGCCAGGGCCAGGAGCTGCGGGACGACGTCGGCCTCCGACCCGGTCCCGTGCTCGAGGTCGATGAGCGCCCAATCGAAGCCGGCGCGGCCGGCGATGTCGGCGGCGATCGGGGAGCCCATGTGTAGGAAGACGCCGAGGAGTCGCTCGTGCGCCTCGATTCGGTCCCGGATGGGTGGCATGCGCGGGAGTCTAGCGCACACCGTCGACTGTTGACAGCAGCCACCGCACCGGTCTGGGCCAGCCGTCGAGACCTGACCGAGCCTGTCGCGTCGACAACATCGCCGTCGACGTTGCGACTGAGCAAGGGATCCCGGTCACGAACGTGCCGGTGTACTGCGTCGACGAGGTCGCCGAGCACGCGATCGCGCTCATGCTCACCCTCGCGCGCCGGATCGCGACCTACGACGCGTCGGTGCGGTCGGGCGAATGGGACATCCGGACGGGCACGCCGATGTACCCGATCGCCGGATCGACGCTCGGCGTGGTCGGCTTCGGCCACATCGGCCAGGCCGTGGCCCGGCGGGGGTTGGGTCTCGGGATGCAGGTGATTGCCGCGGACAGCTTCGCCCGGCCGGAGACAGTCGCGGCCGCCGGCGTCGAGCTGGTCGAACTTGATGCGCTCCTGTCGGCGAGCGACGCGGTCTCGCTCCACGTCCCGCTCAATGCCGAGACACACCACCTCACCGACGCCGGGCGGTTGGCGAGGATAAAGCCGACAGCCGTCCTGATCAACTGCGCCCGGCGCGGTCGTGGACCTCGACGCGCTCGCCGTGGTGCTCCGGGACGGCCGGTTCGCGGGGCGCCGGGCTGGACGTCTTCGAGCCCGAGCGGCTGCCGGTCGAGCATCCGCTGGTCGGGCTGCGCAATACCGTGCTGACCCCGCTCGTCGCGTTCTACTCGGAGCAGCCGATCGCGGAGCTCCAGCGCCTCGCCAGCGAGAACGTGATTGATGTCCTGTCTGGGCGGGCCCCGGCCAGCCTCGTCAACCCGGAGTACCGCGATCGGTGATCCGCGACCGGGGCATCCGCTCCAGTGCGACGGATCAGCGATCGGGCGGTTCGGGCGCCCGGTCGAGAGTGATCCGGTCGCCGTCGATCGTGACCGGGTACACGCGCAGGTGATCCTCGGCCGGCGGCCCGATCGCGTCGCCGGTGAACGGATCGAATTCGGAGCCGTGGTATGCGCAGACGATCGAGAAGGGGGTGAGCATGCCCTCGATCAGCGGTTCGCCTTCGTGCGTGCAGGTCGGCTCGACGGCCGTGAAGCGACCCGCGAGATTGACGACCAGGACGGAGGCATCGCCGACCGTGAAGATCCGCATCGTCCCGGGTGGGACGTCCTCCGATCGGCCGATGACGATCGGTCCCGGTTCCATAGCCGCACCTCATGCTGGCGATGTTGGCGCCGCGTGATGTTATCAGTTAACGGTCAGCCAATCGGTACACTTGACGCCGGCCACCGCCCCTGCCTCTCGATCCGGGACGCTCCGGATCCGGTGCCGTCGGGCGAGACGGCCTGAACAAGGGATGGAGGACGACATGGACAACGACGTCAACGTGGTGTTCCGCTACGAGGACCAGGACCTCCTCGAGTCACCCGACGGCATGATGCGCGACAGCGTCCTCGTGACTGACGTGACCGCCGGGACCAAGAGCGTCTCGGCGGGACTCGTTTGGGTCCATCCGCACGGCGAGATCCACGAGGACACGCACGCCTTCGACGAGGTCTACTACGTCATCCGCGGCCAGGCCAACGTGATCATGGACGGGCGCGCCGTGCCGATCGCCGCCGGCGAGGTCGTGCTCATCCCGGCCGGCATCCGGCACCGGATCGACAACCCCAACGACGAGGTCTTCCAGATCTTCTGGCTGATCTCGACGAACTGGGGCGACCTCGAGGGCGTCCAGCGCGAGCTCGGTCAGTGGCCGATCGTGTCGCCGACCTCAGGCTGGCACCTGGCCGGCTGACGTCGTCGGGCCTGTCGCGCCCGTCGCGAGCTCGCGATCGAAGCCGCGGGGCGCCCGCTCCGGCGGGCCGGACTCGAAGCTCCGCTGGTTTGCTGACTGTCTCGATGCCAAGTGAAACTGTCAGGGCCAACGGCAACGTGAATTTGTCAGTCTCCACGAATGGAGACGACGATCACGATGAGCGCGAGAGAGCAGCACCGGGCTTGGGTCTTGACGAAGGTGGCGGGCGGCTGGTAAGGCTTAGTGAGCGCCAGCTCTGGCGCTTGCGCGGGGCGTTCGAGC
>JAPVSP010000487.1:0-3616 GCA_047519685.1 Chloroflexota bacterium | reverse complement strand
TCCGAACCGCTCAGCCTGACCCAGGTCAAGCGCCTGGCGCCCGGCGTCGACACGATCAGGCTCCGGGCGTCGCGGCCGGCGGATCTGGAGACCCCGATCGGAGCGTTCCTCCGACTCGACGATGGCGGACCCGCGTACCTCCTCGAATCGGTCGAGGGCGGGGAGCGGCTTGGGCGCTACAGCTTCCTGGGGATCGGCCCGCGGCGGCTGCTTGAGGTCCGGGACGGGATGGCCAGGGTCCAGAGCCGCCCCGTGACGGTCGAGCGCTACGACCCGGAGCTCCCGGTCGCGACCACCGCGGTATCCGACCCGCTGGCCGCCCTGCGGGCATTCGCGCCGCGTCGCCGGGTCCAGCCGACGGAGGAGATGCCGCGCTTCACCGGCGGGGCCGTCGGAGCCCTCGCCTACGACGCCGTCAGCGAGTTCGAGCCGAGCGTTCCGCTGCCCGCGCGCGACCCGATCGGCGTCCCCGTGGCATCGTTCATCGAGACCGACCTCGTCCTGGTGTTCGATCACCTGACCCACGAGCTGTCGGCGATCGCCTCGCTCCACACCGAGGCGGCGGACCTCGAGGGCCGCTACCGGATCGCCGATCGGGCGATCCACGAGGCGCTCGACCTGACGGGCCGCCCGTCCCCGGCCGAGCGCACGCCTCCGCCCAGGGCCGAGGCCGGGCAGTCGCCGCGGCGTCCACTCAACGAGGTCGAGGCGAGCCTCGGTCGGGGCGAGTACGAGCGCGCCGTCCAGGTCGCGAAGGACGCGATCGCCGCGGGCGAAGCGATCCAGGTCGTCCTCGCCCGCCGCCAGACGTTCGAGCTACCGGCCGGACCGGACGGCCGGCCGCTCGACGGGATCGCCCTGTACCGGGCGCTGCGGCGGGTCAACCCCAGCCCGTACCTGTTCTTCGTCCGGATGCCCGGCTTCGAGGTCGTCGGCGCATCGCCCGAGCTGCTCCTCCAGGTCGAGGGCGACCGGATGACCACCCACCCGATCGCCGGGACGCGGCCGCGCGGCGCCACACCGGGCGAGGATGCCCTGCTGGCCGAGCAGCTGCAGCGCGACCCGAAGGAGCGCGCCGAGCACGTCATGCTCGTCGACCTCGGTCGGAACGACCTCGGGCGCATCGCTCGACCCGGGACGGTGGCCGTGACGAAGTACATGGAGGTCGAGCGTTACAGCCACGTCCTCCATCTCGTGTCGCACGTCGAGGGCCGTCTCCGGCCCGATGCCGATGCCCTCGACGCGCTGCGCGCGGTCTTCCCGGCCGGCACCCTCTCGGGTGCGCCGAAGGTCCGCGCGATGCAGCTCATCGCGGCCGCCGAGCGAGAGCGTCGCGGGCTGTACGGCGGCGCCGTCGGGTACCTCGGCTACGACGGGAACCTCGACACGGCGATCACGATCCGGAGCGCGGTCCTGAAGGACGGGCAGGCCCATCTTCACACCGGGGCTGGCATCGTGAAGGGCAGCGTGCCCGAGCGCGAGTTCGAGGAGACGGAGCACAAGGCCGCCGCGCTCCGACGGGCCATCGAGCTGGCGGCCGGCCCGGGCGATCGGTCGCGCCGCGAGAGAGCCTCCGATCCGCTCCAGGCTGGAGTGGCCGCCGGCACCCGCCCGGACGGCTCGGCCGGGGTCGAGCCGTGATCCTCGTCATCGACAACTACGACAGCTTCACGTTCAACCTCGTCCAGGCGCTCCAGGCCGCCGGGGCGGACGTGCGCGTGGCACGCAACGACGCGATCGACCGGTCGGGCATCGAGGCGCTCGCCGACGACGCCGCGGCCTGCCTCCGGGGGATCGTCGTCTCGCCGGGACCCGGCGATCCCGCCCGGGCGGGCGTGTCGATCGACGCCGTGCGGGTGGCCGCCGTGCGCCGGATCCCGCTGCTCGGCGTGTGCCTCGGGATGCAGTCGATGGCGGCCGCCTTCGGTGCTGCGATCGTCCGGGCGCCGACCCTCGTCCACGGCGAGGCCTCCGAGGTGACCCACGACGGTGCCGGGCTCCTGGCCGGGATGCCGCCGGGGTTCATGGCGGCGCGCTACCACTCGCTGTGCGTCGACCCGGGCACGCTCCCGGCCGAGCTCCGGGTGACCGCGACGAGCGAGAAGGACGGCGTGCTCATGGGCATCCGGCATCTCGCGCTCCCGATGGAGGGGGTCCAGTTCCACCCCGAGTCGGTGCTGACGCCGCAGGGCCCGCATCTCCTGGCAAACTTCCTTCGCCTGGCCGGGGAGGGAGAGGCGGGGCGCCTCGATGCAGCGACGGGCTCGTTCGCGACGCAGGGGCTCGCCGGAGCCGTGGATGCCCCCGAGCCGGCGGCGGCCCGATGAGCGAGCTGGTCCGTGCCGCGCTGGCGGCCGTCGTGGAAGGCGGGACCCTGTCACTGGACGAGGCCCGCGGCGCGATGGGCGCGGTCATGGACGGCGATGCGACGCCCGCCCAGCTCGCGGCGCTCCTCGTCGCCCTCCGGATGCGCGGCGAGACGGTCGAGGAGCTGGCCGGGTTCGCGGCCGCGATGCGCGATCGCGTCCTGCGCGTCGTCGCCCCGCCCGGGGCCATCGACGTCGTCGGAACCGGCGGCGACCGGAGCGGGACCTTCAACATCTCGACGACCTCGGCACTCGTCGTCGCGGCGGCCGGCGTGCCCGTCGCGAAGCACGGCAATCGGGCGATCACCTCACGGTCGGGCTCGGCCGATGTGCTCGACGCGCTCGGCGTCCGGATCGACCACGATGCCGCCTCCGCCTCCGCCGCCCTCCGCGACCTCGGCTTCGCCTTCCTCTTCGCGCCGGACTTCCATCCCGCGATGCGCCATGCCGGCCCGACCCGCCGCGAGATCGGCATCCGGACGGCCTTCAACCTGGTCGGCCCGCTGACGAACCCGGCTGGCACCCGGCGCCAGCTGGTCGGGGTCGGCGACGCCTCGGCCGCCGGCCGGATCGCCGACGTGGCGCGGCTCCTGGGCACCGAGCGGACGCTCGTCGTGCACGGCGCCGGGGTCGACGAGCTCCCGCTGGACGGCAGCGGGGTCATCCACGACGTCGATCCGGCCGGGATCTCGGTGACCGCCGTCGACCCGCGGGCCCTGGGGCTCGCCGCGGCGCCGACCGAGGCTCTCGCCGGCGGCAGCCCCGCGGAGAACGCCGTGCTGGTCGAGGGCGTCCTCGCCGGCGACCCAGGGCCGCGCCGGGACGCCGTGCTGCTCAATGCCGGGGCAGCGCTCGTCGCGGCCGACCGGGTCGCCGATCTCGGCGACGGGATCCGGCTGGCGGCCGAGACCATCGATGGCGGGGCGCCCCTCGCCCTGCTCGGCCGCCTGCGCGCCGAGCGGATCGCGGCCGACGCGGCCCGGGCCTCGGACGGGGCGGGCGCGTGAGCGCGGTCCGGACGGGCGTCGCCCGGGGACGGCCGCGGGCGGTGGTCGAGGTGATCGCGGCCCGCCGGGCGGCCGACCTCGCGATCGAGCTCGGGACCGTCCGGGTCCGCGATCTCGAGCGCGCTGCCGGGGCCGCCCCTCCGCCGCGCCCCTTCGCCGAGCGGCTCGCGGCGCCCGGCCTCCATCTCCTGGCCGAGGTCAAGCGCGCCTCTCCGTCCGCCGGCGCGCTCGCGGCGGCGGACG
>JAPVSP010000486.1:0-1712 GCA_047519685.1 Chloroflexota bacterium | reverse complement strand
GGTCGGGCTTCAACCACTCGATCGACTACCGCTCGGTCATGCTGCTCGGTCGGGCCCACGAGGTCGAGGACGAGGCCGAGCGGGTCGCCGCGCTCCGGGCGTTCGTCGAGCGGCTCTACCCCGGCCGCTGGGCCGAGCTCCGGCCCCCGACGCGGCAGGAGCTCAGGGCGACGTCCGTCCTCTGGATGGAGATCGCCGAGGCGTCGGCGAAGATCCGCGACATCGGTGCGCACGACGAACCCGGCGACGAGACCTGGCCCACGTGGGCCGGGACCATCCCGGTGCACCTCGCCTTCGGGCCGCCGCAGCCGGACCCGCTCGCGGCGGGCATGGGACCGCCGGTCCTGTCGCCAGGGATCACCGGGGGATGAGGGCCGGCCGGTCGCTCGGGCCGCGGAGTCAGTCGGTCGCGAGCGAGGTCCCGGCCGGCCGGCCGTCGCCGTCGGGCGTCGGCCCCTCGATGTCGAGGAGGTAGCCGATGCCCTGGAACGTCTTGATCCGGCCCGGCTCGCCCGGCTTCGCTCCGAGCTTGCGGCGCACCCGGCTCACCCAGACGCGGAGGTACTGCAGGTCGTCGCGGTACTCCGGCCCCCAGACCTTCGTCAGCAGCTCCGTATGGAGCACCACCTTGCCGGCGTTCGCCGCCAGGTGCTGGAGCAGGAGCCACTCGGTCCGGCTCAGCGGCACGAGCTCCCGGCCGCGGGTGACCATCCGACGCTCGAGGTCGATCTCGACGTCGTCGAAGCGGATGACCCCGGCGCCGGGAGCCGCGCCCGAGGAGCGGCGGAGGACCGCCCTGACGCGGGCCGCGAGCTCGTCGGGGTGGAACGGCTTCGCGACGTAGTCGTCGGCCCCGAGGTCGAGCCCCTTCGCCTTGTCGGCGATCGAGCCCTTCGCCGTCAGCAGGATGACGGGCACCGGTCGACGCTCGCGCAGCTGCCGCATGACCTCGATCCCGTCGAGGTCCGGCATGACGATGTCGAGCAGCACGATGTCCGGGCGGTACTCCTCGGCCTTCAGGAGCGCCTCCTCGCCACCGGCGGCCGTGATGACCCGGAAGCCCTCCTCGCCGAGGGCGATCGAGACCAGCTTCGTGATCCTCGGCTCGTCGTCCGCGACGAGCACCAGCGGCTGGATGCCCACGCCATACCTCCGTCGTGCGACCCGATGGTGCCGGAAGACGGGGCCGGGCGCCAGCGCCCGGCGGGGGAGCCGGTGGCGGAGGGCCGCCGCCGCAGCCGGAGAGCCGCCGCGGCCGCTGGCGCCCGGGGACCGCCGGGCTGCACCGGGACCGTCCGGACGCACCCGCGCGCGCCGACCTGGGGCCGACCTGCGCGACCGCTGGGCAAATGGGAAACAGGCGGCCCGAGGAGGGGACTCGAGCCGCCTGTCAAGGGGCAGGGACGCCCCGTGACTGCGTCCCTGGATGGATTCGTCGCCTCGGGCAGTACCGTAGCCAGCCCCGCGTGCATCCCACCTCTCGCGGACGAGCCTGGGCATGGCAGGGACATTGCAGCGGCGTCACGGACCGTGACGCGCCCCTCGCCGAGCCGGGGCAGGCCGCGGTGGGGCGCGCCTGCGCTTAAACCTTCCGGGCACGAAATGTCTCGGACGGGGTGAGACGGCCGGCACGCCGTCTTGCCTTCCCCCCGGGGCGCCGCGCCGCACTCGAACCAGCGCGGCGCGGCGCCCTCCCGGATCGCTGCGCGGCG
>JAPVSP010000485.1:0-1831 GCA_047519685.1 Chloroflexota bacterium | reverse complement strand
GGGTCGTGCGGAGGCGCCCGGTCGGCCCTTCCTCTACGGGACGGGCCTGGAGTTCCTGGAGCGATTCGGTCTGACCAGCCTCGAGGAGCTCCCGCCTCTCGACCCGGATGTCGCGGCCCTCCTGGCGGCCGAGGGGATCGATCTCGGCGCCGTCCCCGCGACGGGCCCGGACCATTCCGCCGTCCCCGCGACGGGCCCGGCCCGTTCCGCGGGCTGGCTCACGCCCGACCCGGACCGGTGAGCCGGGAGCGCCTCCAGAAGGTCCTCTCGGCGGCCGGCGTCGCCTCGCGTCGCGGGGCGGAGGCCCTGATCGCGTCCGGACGGGTCACGGTGGACGGCCGGGCCGCGGTCCTCGGCGAGCAGGTCGATCCGGCCGTCGCCTCGATCGCCGTCGACGGGGTGCCCCTCGGCGGGACGATCCGCACGGTGCATCTCGCCTGCCACAAGCCGCCCGGGGTGACGTCCACCGTTCGCGATCGGCACGCCGCCCGGACGGTCGTCGAGCTCGTGCCGCCGGACCTGCGCCCGCCGGGCGGACGCCTCTACCCGGTCGGCCGGCTCGACCGCGACTCGGAGGGCCTCCTGCTGCTGACGAACGATGGGCCGTGGGCCGAGCGGGTCATCCACCCGCGACACGGGCTCGAGCGCGAGTACGCGGTGGCCCTCGGCCGCCCGCTCGACCCGCGACAGCTGGACCTCCTGCGTGCCGGCGTGCCGCTCGAGGAGGGCACGGCGACCTTCCTCTCGCTGCGGCCCGCGTCCGCCTCGGAGGCGGCCCGCCTTGCCGAGGCGCTCGCGCCTCGGCCGGGACCGGGCCTCGCCTGGTACCACGTGACGCTCGGGCAGGGCTGGAAGCGGCAGGTCCGGCGGATGCTCGCGGCCGTCGGGGCGCACGTCGTCCGCCTCGTCCGGGTCCGGATCGGGCCCCTCCGCCTCGGTGACCTGCCGTCGGGCGCGGTCCGTCCGCTGACGCCGGGAGAGGTCCGGGCACTCGGACGGCCCGGGTCCCAGGGGCCGCCCGGCACCGGCCGCCGAGGCTGATCGGCCCGCCGCCGACGAGCCGAGGGGGCTTGCCGGGCGGCCGCCCAGGGACCACGATGCGCGGCATGGGAGCCCAGCCGACCGTCGCCGCGACCCCGGCCGTGGCGACGGTCGGGCTGCGCAAGACGTTCGGGCCGATCCACGCCGTCGACAGCATCGACCTCTCGCTCGCTGCCGGGCGGATCTACGGGCTCCTCGGTCCCAACGGTTCCGGCAAGACGACGCTCATCCGGCTGCTCATGGGCCTGGTCCGGGCGACCGCCGGCGAGGCTCGCGTCCTGGGCGTCCGGATGCCGTCTCGCGAGACCCTCGGCCGGATCGGCTACATGCCCCAGGGGGAGGCGGTCTACCCGGAGCTGTCGGTCGTCGAGAACCTGCGCTTCTTCGCCGCGCTCGAGGGCATGCGCGACGACGCGACGCTCCGGCGCACCCTCGAGCTGGTCGAGCTGGCCGACCGGACGGGCACGCCGGCGAACGAGCTGTCGGGCGGTCTCCGCCGACGCCTCTCGCTCGCCTGCGCGCTGGTCCATGAGCCGCCGGTCCTCCTGCTGGACGAGCCGACCGTCGGCGTCGACCCGGCCCTCAGGGTGCAGTTCTGGGCCCACTTCCGTCGGCTGGCGCTCGGCGGGGCGACCATCCTCGTGGCGAGCCACGTGATGGACGAAGCCGATCGCTGCGACCAGCTGCTCTTCATCCGGTCCGGCCGCGTCATCGCGCGCGGCACGGGCGACGAGCTCCGCGCGGCGGCCGGGACGACGGACCTCGAGGCCGCGTTCCTGCGCTTCGCCGG
>JAPVSP010000484.1:0-4000 GCA_047519685.1 Chloroflexota bacterium | reverse complement strand
GCCGCGCGCCGGCCGGTCGCCTCAGCCACGGCCGCGTCCAGGATGCCGATCGTGATCAGCTCGGCCACGCTGTCGTCGGCTTCGGCCGCCCCTCTCGCAGCGACGAGCAGGCTCCGCGCCTCCGCGGGTCGGGACTGCGCCAGCCGCACGCGGGCGATCGTCAGGTCTCGCGGCCGACGCCAGGCGTCGGAAGCCCCTCCACCGACGTCGGCCATCGGCTGCGCGGCCCAGGTGGCCGCAGCGGCGAGGTCCCCTTGCAGCAGCCGGATGCGCGCCTCGGTCTCGGCCGCCTGATTGGCGACGCGGGGCAGGCCCGCCGTGCGGGCATCGCGTGCGACGGCGCGCACCGCTTCGAGGGCGGCCTCGGGTGCGCCCGTCGCCTGGCGGACCAGGGCGAGGTACGGCACCACGGCGCCGAGCGACTGGCGAGCGAGACCGAACCGAGTCGCCGCCGCGTAACCGCGCTCGAGTTCGACCCGGGCCTCGACGAGGTCGCCCGCCTCGTAGCGGGCGAGGCCGACGAGCCAGCGAACCAGAAACCAGGTGGCCGCGCCCGCCGCCCTCCCTGAACCGGGCGACCCTTCGATCACCTCGCGACCCAGGGCTTCGGCCTCGGGTCGAGCGCCGATCGCGACCAGACCCAGGCCGAGCACCGTCGCCGTGGCGGCGGCCGTCATCGACTGGCCGGTGCGGCGCGCGGTCTCGAGCGCCGGGCGCAAGGTCTCGATCGCCCCCGTCCAGTCGCCCTGCGCGAGCCTCGCGGTGCCGAGCGCAAGGAGGGTCAGCGCCCGAACCGGATCGTCCTCGCCGAGCAGCGCAAGGCCCGCTCGTGCGAGGTCCGCCGCGCCTGCCTCGCCCGGGTAGAACGACGCCAGCAGCGCCCGGAGCGCATACAGCCGCCCCTCGGCTGATCCAGCGCTGCCAGGCGTCATCGGATGGCTGTCGGCGCACGCCTTGGCCGCGGCCATCTGGCCGGTGAGGAACAGCGCCCAGCCCTGCAGGGACACGAGTTCCGCGTTGGCCGAGACCCACTCAGCCGGCAGAGCCGCGAGCCAGCCGAGTAGGGTCGCGAGCTCGCCAGCTTCGAACGTCGTGCGCGCCTCGCGCTCGATGAGCTCGATCGCTCGATCGAGCGATCCGGCGGCGAGGGCGTGGTCGATCGCCTCCGGGCCGAGGCCTTGCGCCTCCAGGTACGCCGACGCCCGCTCGTGGAGCGCCCGCCGCTCGTGCTCGGTGAGCTGGGCGCGCAGATAGTCGGCGAACAGGTGGTGGTAGCGATACCAGCGCCGCTCGGCATCGAGCGGGACGAGGAACAGGTTGGCGCGCTCGGCGCGAGCCAGCAGCGCGTCGGCGTCCTGGCGGCCGGTGAGCGCCCGGCACAGCCCAGCGTCGAAGCGCTCGGCGATCGAGGTCTGGACGAGGAACGAACGGAGGTCGTCGTCGATGCGGCCGAGGATCTCGTCGGCGAGGTAGTCGAGGATGAAGCGCTGGCTGCCGCCGAACGCCGCGACACGCGCGGCCGGGTCAGGCCGACCGCGGAGCGAGATGGCCGCCAGCTGGAGGCCGGCGATCCAACCCTCGGTCCGCTCGACGAGCCGCGCGACGAGGTCGGGCTCGAGGACGAGGTCGGCCTCGGCGAGATAGGCCGACGCCTCTTCGCTCGTGTGGCGCAGGTCGTCTGCCCGGAGCTCGACGAGCCGGCCATGGGCCCGCAGACGGGCGAGTGGCAGCGGCGGGTCCTCCCGGGTGAGCAGGACGAGATGGACGAACGGCGGGCCGTGCTCGATGAGGAAGCGCACCAGACGCTGGATCGGCTCGCCGCTGATGACGTGATAGTCGTCGAGGACCAGCACGAACGGCTCGTCGCTGTCCGCCATGGCGTCGACGACGATGGCCCCGACCAGGTCCGGGGTGGCGTTCGTCCCGGGACCGAAGAGGCCCAGCATCGCGGCGCCGGCATCCGGTCGCACCGACCGAAGCGCGGCGGCGAGGTAGCGAGCGAACCGGGCGAGGTCGTTGTCGGCCGGATCGAGCGACAGCCAGGCGTGGGACACGCCGCGCGCCGCGAGCCAGCCGGCGACCGCGACCGTCTTGCCATATCCGGGCGGTGCGGACAGGAGGGTGAGGCGGGTCCGATCGTCGAGCGCTGCGTCGAGCTGGGCGCTGAGACGGGGACGCTCTCGGTAGTCGCGAACTTCCACCGGCGCGCGAAGCTTGGTCCCGACGAGGGGACTCTGGACTTGCGACTCATGACTTCGCGATGGCGCCATCGGCTCGATTATCGGCGGCTGGCTCGACCCAGCGAAGGCCGGGCGACATCAGCCGGCGGATTGAGTTGCTCGGGCGATTGGTGCCAGTCGGATCACTGCAACGCTGAGGTGGTTACCGGAGGGGCAAGCCCTCTCGCCCTGAGAGACGGGTACCTGCGCGGCTCCCTTGCCCGGCCCGCGACTCAGCGCCACATGGACGTGCTCGCAGCGTTCCTCGCAGGTGATGGATCCGTTCAGGATGCCGCCCAGCTCTTCGGTATTCGGCCGAGCACGGTGGAACGTCACCTCGCGGACCTCCGGGCACGGTCTGGCGCCTCGAAGTGAGCAACCTCATCGCACGGGCATGGGATGATCTGGGAGAAGGCGTCCCGTCGCCGTGCCCTGCCCCTCGCCCCGCAGGCAGGCGGTGTTCGCAGCTCGCAGGAGCTGGTGAGCGAGGAAGCGATGCGGCCGTGACCCGACCAAGGACAACGTTCGAGGGGGATCTCCGGGCCGCGGTGGAGGCGAGCACGCTCCTCGACCTGCCGGCCTCGGCGGTCCAGGCGCTCTTGACCGGCGCCGTCGAGGTCCAGCTCCCACCGGCCGCGATCCTCTACCGCGACGCCGATCGACCGCGGGCTGGCATCGTCGTGCGCGGGCTCGTCCGTGTCTACATGACGTCTCCTGAGGGCCGCCACATCACGGTGCGTTATGCGCGGCCGGGCGACATCCTCGGGATCGCCGTCGGTGTTGGCGGGCCAGCCGCGGTGAGCGTCGCGACCGTGGTCGAGACTGCCCTCGCGATGTTCGACCTGCGCAACCTCGAGACGCTCGCCCGGTCCGATCCGCGGGTCGGCTGGTGGGCCGCCGAGGAGGTCACCCGGCGCCTGTACGAGACACTCGACGAGCTCGCCGGGACGGTCTTCCTGTCAGTCCGCCAGCGCGTCGCCCGCCATCTGCTGGATCTCGCGACCGAGCGCCGTGCCGGGGAGGCCCTGGTTGCGGCGATCGGCCAGCAGGATCTGGCCGACGCGGTCGGCTCGGTCCGGGAAGTCGTCTCGCGGGCGCTCGCCGCGTTCCGTGACGCAGGGCTCGTCGAGACCCGCCGCGACGCGATCATCGTCCTCGACCCGGAGCGCCTGGCGGACGAGGCGCGGCCTGGTCGCGAGCGTGACCGAAGTCACACGGGCGCCGATCGAGATCATGGAGGTCCGACGCCGGCCGACTGATCCTGCGATCGACGCCGGCAACAGCCCGGCCCGATCGGAAGGACAGCTCATGGACCATCACGCGAGCGCCGAGCGGCTTCCGCTCGTCCTCGTTCCCTGCTTCTCGGGCGCGCCGTGGGAGACGAAGGACTTTCCCGAATGGCGCGACCGGCCACTCGTCACCGGCCAGCTACCCGACGCCCCGTCCCTCGAGTCGTACGCCGACATCGTCGAGGCGTGGGCGGGCGGGCTTGACGAGTACGTCCTCGTCGGCGACTCGTTCGGGGCGTCGGTCGCCCTGGCCCTGGCTGCACGCCGGCCGGCCGGGCTGCGCGCCCTTGTCCTCTCGGGCGGCTTCGCGAAGGCGGATGTGTCGACCCTCACCCGGGCTCGCGCCGGGGCCGCCCGGCTCCTCGCAGGGCCGGGCTATCCGATCACGGTCTTCGTCCATGTCCAGAGTCTCGGATCCCGGTTCGACCCGCCCGGCACCGCGGCCGCGCTGCGGAGCATCTTCCTCCACCACGCCGACGCTCCGACGTTCAG
>JAPVSP010000483.1:0-9876 GCA_047519685.1 Chloroflexota bacterium | reverse complement strand
CGAGACGGCCCTGGCGGCGGCCCTGACGGCCGGCCGGCCGGCCCTCCATGGGGCGAGCGCCCCGGCGAAGGGCCTCTGTCTCCGGCGGGTCGCCCTGGGGCGTCCGGCGGGGGCGCAGCACGACGGAGAGCACGAGGAACGATGACCGCGAAGACCTACATCCCTCGCGAGAGCGAGATCGAGCGACGCTGGTACGTCGTCGACGCGACGGACGAGACGCTCGGCCGCCTTGCGTCGCGGGTCGCCCGGATCCTCGAAGGCAAGCACAAGCCCGGCTTCACGCCGAACCTCGACACCGGCGACCACGTCATCGTCGTCAACGCCGGGAAGATCGCCGTGAGCCGGGACAAGCGCGAGACCAAGGTCTACGTCCGCCACAGCGGCTACCCGCAGGGGCTCAAGCAGGAGACCCTCGGCCACCTCCTCGAGCGCCGGCCCGAGGAGGTCATCCGCCGGGCCGTCAAGGGCATGCTGCCCCATACCCGGCTCGGGGCGCAGCAGCTGCGGAAGCTGAAGATCTACGCCGGCCCCGATCATCCGCATCAGGCCCAGCGGCCTGAGCCGCTCGCCTGACGGAGGAGCAGCACATGTCCACCCCTGCCTTCTACTCGGGGACCGGCCGTCGCAAGACGGCCGTCGCGCGCGTCCGCCTGCTGCCCGGCGAGGGCGAGATCGTCGTCAACGGTCGCTCGCTGGACGAGCATTTCGGCAACGCGATCAACGAGGCCGAGGTCCGGCTGCCGTTCCGCGTGACCGGCACCGAGGGCCGCTTCAACGCGATGATCAAGGTCGAGGGTGGCGGCGTCACCGGCCAGGCCGGGGCCATCCGCCACGGCATCGCCCGGGCGCTTCTCGAGGTCGACACGGACATGTTCCGGACCCCGCTCCGGCAGGCCGGCCTCCTGACCCGCGACCCGCGGATGAAGGAGCGCAAGAAGTACGGCCTCAAGCGCGCCCGCAAGGCGCCGCAGTACACGAAGCGCTAGGCGACTCGGTCCCCCTGTCCGGTCGCGTGGTGTCGACCTCCCGATCGCTGCGCGGTCGCGACCTCCTGAGCGTCGCCGACCTCGACCGACCGGAGGTCGACTCGCTCTTCGAGCGCGCCGCCGCGCTCAAGGACGAGTCCCGGTCCGGGCACCGCCATCGGTCCCTCGCGCTCGCCGGTCGCACGGTCGCGCTCCTGTTCGAGAAGCCCAGCCTGCGGACCCGCGTGACGTTCGAGGCGGGGATCGCCCAGCTGGGTGGCTCGGCGATCCACCTCGCGCCGACCGAGGTCGGCCTCGGCCGCCGCGAGAGCGTCGCCGACGTCGCCCGCAACCTCGACCGCTGGGTCGATGCGATCGTCGCCCGGACGTTCGAGCAGCGGGTCGTCGAGGAGCTCGCCGCCGCCGCATCGATCCCGGTCATCAACGCCCTGACCGATCGCGAGCATCCCTGCCAGGCCCTCGCCGACCTGTTCACGCTGTGGGAGCGGCTCGGGCGGCTCGACGGGCTCGTCGTGGCGTTCGTCGGTGACGGCGACAACGTCTATCACTCGCTCGTCCTCCTCGGGGCGATGCTCGGTCTCGAGGTCCGACTCGCCCACCCGCCTGGCTATGCGCCCGACCCGGCGGTCATCGCCCGGGCGCAGGCGCTCGCCTCCTCGACCGGCGGCCGGGTCGTCGTGGGGCAGGACCCTCGGGCGATGGCGCGCGGCGCCGACGTCGTCTACACCGACGTCTGGACGTCGATGGGCCGGGAGGCCGAGGCGGACGAGCGGCGACGCGTCTTCGCGCCGTACCGCGTCGATGCGAGCCTGCTCGAGGCCGCGGGTCCCACGACGCTGGTGATGCATTGCCTGCCGGCCCACCGCGGCGAGGAGATCACCGACGAGGTGCTCGACGGGCCATGCAGCCTGGTCCTCGAGCAGGCGGAGAACCGGCTGCACGTCCAGAAGGCGTTCCTCGTCGAGGCCATCGGCGAGGAGGAGTCGAGGGAGCGATGAGCGAAGCGCTCTACGAACGGTACAAGGACGCGCTGCGTCGAGGCCACGTCGCCGCCATGCGCGACCGCCTCGAGGCCGCGCTGGCCGCGTACGTCGAGGCCGCGACCATCGCCCCGGAGCGGGCGCTGCCGCATGCCAGCATCGGTTCGGTCTACCTCAGGATGGACCGGCCGGCGGAGGCGCTCGTCGCCTACGACGCCGCCTTCGCGCGCGCCCCGGGCGACGAGGCGGTCCTCGGCGGCCGAGCGGATGCCCTGCTGGGCGTCGGCCGGCGGACCGAGGCGGCGGAGGCGCTCGATCGGCTCGTGATGGCACAGGAGGCGGCCGGGCGACTCGCGGACGCGTGCGACACCGCCCGGCGCGCCCTCGAGCTGGCCGAGTCCCGCACCCGTCGCCGAGCGGTCGAGGGGCTGGTCGCCCGGCTCCGCGAGAGCCCGCTGGAAGGCCCGGCGGCCGAGGCGCTGGCGCGCGCGCTCCACCTGCTCGAGGAGACGGTCGTCGCTCGGCCGGAGGCTGGCGGCCGGGCTGCCGGCGCGCGAGCCGTGGGCGCCCCGGACCGCGAGCCGCCGGCGCCCGCGGAGCCGACCCCGCCCCGTCCCGACCCGCTCGCGCTGGTCGGCGAAGCGGAGGCGGCCATCGACGCGGGAGACGTGGGTCGCGGCCGAGCGACGCTGCTCGAGGCGGCGGACATCCACGCGAGCCTCGGCCACCTGGACGCCGCGCTCGACGCCTGCTACCGTGCGCTGGCCGTCGCGCCGGCCGACCCGGATCTCCACCTCGCGCTGGCCGGCCTGTACCTCGAGCGCGGCTGGCGGGCCATGGCGGCAGAGAAGCTGCTGCTGCTCGACCGACTCGCCGACCTGGGTGGCGACGTCGCGACGCGCGCCCGGGTCCGCGAGCTGGCCGCCCGACGGCTCGTCGGCGAACCCCGCGCCAGGACGCTGCTCGAGGCGCCCGCCACCGGCTGACCGCCGGAACGCGGTGGCGCCCGCGGTACACTGCAGGCACGATGCCGCAGTTCCTCGCGCCGATCCTCGATCAGGTCCGGCCGACCTCACTGCTCGACATCGGGATCGTCGCGATCCTCATCTACTGGCTGTTCAGCCTGATCCGCGGCACCCGGGCCGTCAGCCTCGTGATCGGCGTCAGCGTCCTGTTCGCGGTCTACGCCGCCGCCCAGGCGCTCGGGCTGCGTCTCCTGACACAGCTCCTTCAGACCGGCGCCGTCGTCGGCCTCTTCGCCCTGGTCGTGGTGTTCCAACCCGAGCTGCGGCGGGCGCTCGAGCGCATCGGCCGGGTCGGCTCGTTCGCCTGGCTGCTCCTCCCGGCCGACCGGCGGGGCGTCGAGCACGTGGCGCGCGAGGTGTCGCGAGCGGCCGCGCTGCTGTCCGCGGAGGGCCACGGCGCCCTCATCGTCCTCGAGCGGGAGACCCGCCTCGGCGAGATCGCCGAGACCGGCGTGTCGATCAACGGCGAGCTCTCGGCGGACCTGCTGCGCACCATCTTCACGCCGAAGACCGCGCTGCACGACGGCGCGGTCATCATCCGGAACGAGTCGGTGCTGGCGGCGGGCGCGCTCCTCCCGCTGGCAGAGACGACGATCCAGTCGGAGCGGTTCGGCACGCGTCATCGGGCGGCCCTGGGGATCACGGAGCAGACCGACGCCGTGGTCGTCGTGATCTCGGAGGAGAACGCCCAGATCAGCCTGGTCGAGCGCGGCCGGATCGTCCGCAACCTGTCCGAGAGCCAGCTCGAGCGGGCGCTGCGATCCCTCCTGGACCCGACCGCCGATCGCCGGGGTCGGCTCCGCTGGGGGGGCCAGCATGATGGCCCGGCCGAGGCCGGCCGCGGCTCCCGGCTCTTCGAGCTCTCCCGCCGCGCTACCCGCCGGACGACCCGACCCACGGCGCCGCGGCCGCCCGACGAGGAGGAGCCGCCGCCGACGGCCGCGAGGGCCCCCCGGTGAAGCGGGCGGTCGCCCTCGTCGTCCATAACTGGCCGCTGAAGGTCGCCGCGATCGCGCTGGCGACGCTGCTGTACGCGGGCCTCGTCCTGTCGCAGAGCGCGCAGCGCTGGGACGGTCAGGTGCCCATCCTGCCGCGCAACCTGCCAGCCTCGGCCGTCCTCGTATCGCCCATCGGCAACGTGACCGAGATCCGCTACTTCGCGCCGAGCGACATCGCCGCCCGCGTCTCGAGCCAGACGTTCTCCGCGAGCGTCGACCTGTCGCAGGTCGACCCGACGGCCGGATCGGCCTTCGTGCCCGTCCGGGTGCAAGCGGCCGACGACCGGATCACCGTCGTGGACTTCCAGCCGACGCAGGTGCGAGTCGAGCTCGACCCACTCGTCAAGCGGACGGTACCGATCCGCGTGGACCGGGGCGAGGTCCCGCCCGGGCTCCAGGTCGGCGACGCGCAGCTCTCGGCGACGACCACGACGGCCTCGGGCCCGGAATCGGTCGTCAAGCGGGTGACCGAGGCGAAGGCGAGGGTCATCATCCAGCCTTCGGGCCTCGACGTGGACGAGGAGGTCACGCTGGTCCCGGTCGACGCGCTGGGGAACGTCCTGACGCCGGTCGACCTCGAGCCGGATGCCGTCCATGTCCTGATCCGCGTCGGGAGCCACGCGGAGACGAAGTCGCTCCCCGTCAACCCGATCACGACCGGGGCACCCGCCACGGGGTACCTCGTCACGGCCGTCCGGGTCGAGCCGGTGGCCGTCACCGTCACCGGTGACGCCGACGCCCTGGCGCCGCTCGCCAGCATCGACTCGGCGCCCGTCTCGGTCGCGGGGGCGACGGCCGACGTCGCCGCCACCGTCCCGCTCGCGCTGCCCACCGGCGTGACGCCGGTCGGGGCCAAGGACGTGACCGTCACCATCACGATCAAGCCGGTCAGCGACACCCGCACCTTCTCGGCCGGCATCGTCCTGTCGGGCGCGCGCGACGATCGGACCTACGCCCTCTCCACGGATCGGGTGACGGTCGTCATCGGCGGTCCCGTGTCCGATCTGGACGGGTTGGATCCGAGCGCCTTCACCGTCTCCGCCGACGTCTCGGCCCTGCCGCCGGGCACGAAGTCGGTCCCGCTTACCGTCAACCTGCCCGCCGGCCTCACCGTGCGTTCGATCAGCCCGCCGGAGATCGCCGTGACGGTGGGCGTGCCGGCGAGCCCGAGCCCGTCGCCGACGGTCGCGCCGTCGGCGTCGCCCTGATGGCTCGGCTCTTCGGCACCGACGGGATCCGCGGCGTCGCCAACGTCGACCTCAAGCCGACCCTCGCCTATGCGCTCGGGCGGGCGACCGCCCATCGCCTGGTGGGCGTCGGCGGACGACTCATCGTGGGCCAGGACACCCGTCGCTCCGGCGACATGTTCGTCAGCGCGATCACCGCCGGTGCCACCAGCCTCGGCGCGGACGTCCACCGCGTCGGGATCGTCCCGACGCCGGCGCTCGCCTTCCTGACCGCAGGCGGCTTCGCGGCCGGGATCATGGTCTCCGCCTCGCACAATCCGGCCGACGACAACGGCCTCAAGGTCCTCGACGAGCACGGGCTCAAGCTTGACGACGGCGTCGAGGACGAGCTCGAGCAGCTCATCTGGCGGTCCGAGGAGCTCGTTGGGGTGCCCAGCGGCCTGCTCGGCTGCGTCATCGACGCCCACGACCTGCTCGACCGGTACCTGCAGCATCGGCTGGAGCTGGCGGCGGGCGTCGACGGGTCCGGGCTGCGCATCGTCCTGGACTGTGCGAACGGATCGGGCGGCGTCGTCGCGCCAGCCATCGTCGCCGCGACCGGGGCGATCGTCGAGGTGATCCACAACTCGCCGGACGGAGCCAACATCAACCTCCACGCGGGCGCCACCGCGCCGGCCGCGCTCGCCGATGCCGTCGTCGCGCGCGGCGCCGACGTCGGGTTCGCCCTCGACGGCGACGCCGATCGGCTCATCGCGGTCGACGCCACCGGGCGGATCGTCGACGGCGACCAGGTCCTGGGCATCCTCGCGCTCGACCGGCTCGCCCGCGGGGCGCTCCCGGGCGGCGGCCTCGTCGTATCGGTCCTGTCGAACGGCGGGCTGCAGGCCGCGGTCGAGGCAGCCGGGGGCCGGGTCGTCCGGACGCCCGTCGGCGACAAGTACATCCTCGAGGGGATGCTCGTGTCCGGAGCCGGCCTGGGCGGCGAGAAGAGCGGCCACGTGATCGTCCTCGAGCACACCACGTCCGGCGACGGCATCGTCACGGCGCTCGAGGTCCTGCGCGTCATGGCCCGGCGAGGGCGAAGCCTGGCCGAGCTGGCCGAGGCGATCCCGCTCCTGCCACAGCAACAACGGACCGTCAGGGTCCGTCACAAGGACCAGTGGGAGGCCGACGGGCCGCTGTCGGACGCCATCCGAGACGCCGGATCGCGGCTGGGGGGTCGGGGACGCATCCTCGTGCGACCGTCGGGCACCGAGCCCGCGCTGCGCGTCATGGTCGAGGGCGAGGACCCGGCGCTCGTGGCCGACCTGGCGGACAGGCTCGCGTCCCTCGCGAGCGAGCGACTACACTAGCCCGCGCCCCGGCTCCCCGGGGCCCAACGGAGGACCCCCGAGCCGCATGTGTGGGATCGTCGGCTACACCGGGCCGCGTGAGGCCGGACCCATCCTCATCGAGGGCCTGAAGCGCCTCGAGTACCGCGGCTACGACTCGGCCGGCATCGCGCTCGTCGACGAGCGCGGCGACCTCTTCCTCGAGAAGCGCGCCGGCAAGCTCGCCAACCTGCAGACCGCGATCGCCGACCGCACGCCGCACGCGGCGATCGGCCTCGCGCACACTCGCTGGGCGACCCACGGCCGGCCGAACGATCTCAACGCGCACCCCCACGTCGACTGCACCGGCGACATCACGGTCATCCACAACGGGATCATCGAGAACTTCCGCGAGCTGCGCGACGGCCTCGAGGCGCGCGGTCACCGGCTCAGCTCCGAGACCGACACCGAGGCGCTCGCCCACCTGATCGAGGAGGCCTACGCTGGCGACATCGCCCAGGCGACCCGGGCCGCCCTGCGGCGGGCGACCGGTGCCTATGCCGTCGCCGTCATGCACCGCGCGGAGCCGGATCGGCTCGTGGGCGCCCGGATGAACGTGCCGCTCGTCGTCGGTCTCGGGGACGGCGAGACCTTCCTCGCCTCCGACGTGGCCGCGATCCTGGCCCATACGGACCGGGTGGTCTTCCTGGAGGAGGGCGACGTCGCGGACCTCCGGCCGTCCGGCGTCGCGATCACCGGCGTCGACGGCTCGCCGCGCGAGCGGACCGTGAGCGTCGTCGACTGGTCGCCCGAGGCGGCGGAGAAGGGTGGGTTCGAGCACTTCATGCTCAAGGAGATCCACGAGCAGCCCCAGGCCCTCCGCCAGTCGATCACGGGCCGGGTCGGACCCGACGACCGGATCCGCCTCGAGGAGCTCGAGCCGCTCAGCGACGTCCTCCGACGGATCCGCCGGGTGGAGCTGGTCGCCTGCGGGACGGCCTACTACGCCTCCCTCGTCGGGGCGGCCGCGCTCCAGCAGTGGACCGGCCTGCCCGCCCGCGCGACGGTCGGCTCCGAGTTCCGCTACGGCCCGCCGCCGCTCGACGCGGATACGCTGGTCGTCGCCGTCACCCAGTCGGGCGAGACGGCCGACACCATCGCGCCGACCCGCCTCGCCCGGGAGGCCGGCTGCCCGATCGTCGCGGTCACGAACACGGTCGGGTCCGCGATCACCCGGGAGGCCGACGCGGTCCTGTTCCTCCAGGCCGGGCCCGAGATCGCGGTCGCCGCCTCCAAGACCTTCGTGACCCAGGTCACGACGCTCGTCGTGCTGGCGGCCGCCATCGCCAAGGCCCGCGGCGACCTCGGTGACGGACAGGAGCTGGAGCTCGGCGCGGCGCTGCGCGCGCTGCCGGAGGCCGCCCAGCGTGCCCTCGATTCGGTCGCGCCCCACGCCCAGGGACTCGCCCGCCGCTACGTCAACTCGAGGGGGTTCATGTACGTCGGGCGGGGGTACTCGTATCCCGCCGCCCTCGAGGGAGCGCTGAAGCTCAAGGAGATCAGCTACCTCCATGCCGAGGGCTATGCGGCGGGCGAGCTGAAGCACGGGCCGATCTCGCTCCTCGATGCCGAGTGCCCGCTCGTCGCGGTGGCGACGCGCTCCTCCGTGTACGACAAGCTGATCAGCAACGTGATGGAGGGCCGGGCCCGCGACGCACGCGTGATCGCCGTGGCGACCGAGGGAGACCCGCAGATCGAGCGGTTCGCGGACGACGTCTGCTGGGTGCCCGACACGCACGAGGCCCTCAGCCCGGTCCTCGCGATCATCCCGCTCCAGCTGTTCGCCTACCACACGGCCGTCGCCCGGGGCACCGACGTCGACCAGCCGCGCAACCTGGCCAAGTCGGTGACGGTCGAGTAGTCATGTCCCCCTCCCGAGGGCGCGACGGCGAGGAGGCCGATGCGGTCGGGGCCGCGTCGACGCCTGCGCCGACCCTCGCCGCGCCGCTCGGCACGACCGAGCTCGGGATCGACATCATCAAGGTCGAGCGGATCGCGGAGACCCTCGGGCGGTTCGGCGCCCGGTTCGCGGGACGCGTCCTGACGCCGGCCGAGCGGCGCTACGTCCGCGATCGACCGAGCACGTTCGCCGGACGCTGGGCGGCCAAGGAGGCGGTCTCGAAGGTGCTCGGTCTCGGCGTCCGGGGGATCGGCTGGAGGGACATCGAGATCGAGCGCCTGCCGACCGGGCAGCCGGCCGTCCGCCTCCATGGCCGTGCGGCGGCACGCGCCCAGCAGCTCGGCATGGAGCGGATCGCCCTCTCGATCAGCCACGAGGCCGACTACGCCGTGGCGATCGCCTTCGGCGTGCGGACGGCCGGCGGCCGATATGTCTTCCCGCTCGACATCGAGGAGCGGCTGGACGAGCGCGAGCGGCGCATCCTCGCACGGATGGAGCGGCTGCGTGGCCTCAGCGAGCGACCGTCCGCCGCGAGGGTCGTGGAGACGCCGGATGCCTGAGCGGCGCGCCGTCGGCTTCGGCCGGCTGACGACGGGCGAGGTGGGTCATCCGGTCCCCGACGTGCCCGGCGCGAGGCTGCTCGACGACCAGGTCGCCGCCGCGCTCCTGCCCGAGCGCCCGCAGCGCGGCCACAAGGGCACCTTCGGCAAGCTCCTCGTCATCGCCGGCTCGCTGGACTACGCGGGCGCGGCGCTGCTCGTCTGTCGGGCGGCGGGTCGGGCCGGCGCCGGTCTCGTGACGCTGGCCGTGCCGGAATCGCTCCAGCCGCTGTTCGCCTCGAAGGTCGTCGAGGCGACCACGATGGCGCTCCCGGAGGACGACGTCGAGGAGATCGACCCGGAGGCCGCGCTCGCCAGGATCCTCGACCACGAGCACGACGCCATGGTGGTCGGGCCCGGCCTGCGACCGGGGCTCGCGACGACCGAGCTCGTCCGGGCGCTCGTCTCGGTGCCCGAGGATCCGGAGCCCGTGCCGGCCGTCCTCGATGCCGAGGCGCTGCGGTCGCTGGCGAGCGTCGATGGCTGGTGGGCGGGGATGGCGCGCCGCTGCGTGCTCACGCCGCATCCCGGGGAGTTCGCCCGGCTGCGCGCCGGCAGCGGCCATGCCCCCGTCGCCGACGGGGAGCTGAACGAGGACGACGCCGCGAGGGCGCGCGCCGCCGGGGCCGCCGCGACCGAGTGGGGTCAGGTCGTCGTGCTGAAGGGCGCCCGGACGGTCATCGCGGCGCCCGACGGCGCGCTGGCGGTCGCCCCGTTCGAGAACCCGGCGCTCGCGTCCGGCGGCACTGGCGACGTCCTGTCCGGGACCATCGGCTCGCTGCTGGCTCAGGGCCTCGATCCGTTCGCCGCCGCCAGGCTCGGGGTCTACCT
>JAPVSP010000482.1:0-2008 GCA_047519685.1 Chloroflexota bacterium | reverse complement strand
TGGCCGCGAGCACATCCCGTGCACGCTCCACGACGTGGGACGGCTCGGGCATGTACAGGACCGTCTCGACACCCGCCGCCGCGAGGCCGCACAGGACCCGCGCCACCGTGTTCGCCTGCTCGTTGGCGTCGACGGTCCGGGCGAGCGACGTGAGGCGCCGCACATCCCGAGATGCTCCGGGGTTGACGACCAGACCGACCGTCGACATGGCGCACTCCGGGCCTCGGCCCGAGGAAGGGGCTCACCCCCTGATGTCGCCTGGACCAACCATTCTACGCTCGGCCGGTCCGAGGTTCCCGGGGTCGTCCCGGTCTGGCCAGCTCGAGCGTGACCGGCCCCGTCGGCCTTGTCGGCTCGACACCGGGCTGGTCATCCCGTCGTACACTGGAGCGGAAGGGGAGTAGTCCGGCCGCCACCCCGGCGGCCAGGGGAGATCGACACACCGGCTGCGGCCCGGTCCCCCACCTTGCTGAGAGGCGGACGAGACCTTCGACCAGGCGTCGCCTGGCCGAGGTCTCGCGCGCTCGGCTCGACACCTCGGTCCCGGAACGATGGAGGTGTCGAGCATGTGGCGGAAGCTGGGACTGACGGCGGCGTTCGCCCTCCCGGCGATCGTGCTGCGCCTCACCGGGACGGAGCTCGCGCCCGGGCCGACGGTCCTCGTCTTCGGCGCCGGTGTCGTCGCCTCCGCCGTCCTGCTCTCGTGGGCCGCCGAGGCCGCCCAGGTCGACATCTCCGGCAGCCTGGCGATCGCGATCCTCGCGCTCATCGCCGTGCTGCCCGAGTACGCCGTCGACCTGTACTTCGCCTACACGGCCGGCAGCGATCCCAGCTATACACAGTTCGCGGCCGCGAACATGACCGGCTCGAACCGGCTGCTCATCGGCATCGGCTGGCCGGCGGTCGCGTTCGTCGGATACTGGGCGCTGCGTCGACGCAGGCGGCGGCGCGAGGGCGATCCGGCGGAGCGGGCCGCGGGGCGTCCGGGTGGCGGCCGATCGCTGGCCATCGTCCTGCCGCCCCGGAACCGCGTGGAGCTCGCGTTCCTCGCCCTGGCCAGCGCCTACGCGTTCGTCATCCCGCTGACGCGGTCCATCGCCTGGTACGACGCGGCCATCCTCCTCGCCCTGTTCGGGGCGTACCTCTGGCGGGTCACCCGCGAGGGCCGCGGTGAGCCCGAGCTCATCGGCGTCGCGGCGGACATCGCCGTCCTGCCGCGCCGTCGCCGCCGGGCGCTCGTCACCGGGATGTTCCTCGCCGCCGCAGCCATCGTCGTGGCCGCGGCCGAGCCGTTCGCCAACGGTCTCGTGGAGACCGGGGCGACGCTCGGGATCGACCAGTTCCTCCTCGTCCAGTGGCTCGCCCCGCTCTCGTCCGAGGCGCCCGAGCTGATCGTGGCGACCCTCTTCGCCTGGCGGCTCCGTGCCGCGGACGGGCTCGGGATGCTCCTCTCGGCCAAGGTCAACCAGTGGACGCTCCTGGTCGGGAGCCTGTTCGTCGCCTTTGCGCTCGGGGGCGGCAGC
The DNA here is from genome assembly GCA_047519685.1 of Chloroflexota bacterium. Lineage (GTDB taxonomy): Bacteria > Chloroflexota > Limnocylindria > Limnocylindrales > CSP1-4 > JAPVSP01. The sequence continues at coordinate 485 of JAPVSP010000482.1, read as the reverse complement.
GTCGCCGGCCTCCCCCTCGACGAGCGCCAGACCGAGGAGTTCCTCCTCACCAGCGCCCAGGCCCTGCTCGCCTTCGCGGTGCTCGCGGATCGGCGCTTCGGCCTCTGGGAGGCCCTCGCGATCTTCGGGCTGTTCGCCCTCCAGTTCCCCTTCCCGACGACGGACGTTCGGCTCGTCTTCTCCGCGATCTACATCGTCGTCGCCGTCGGGCTGCTCATCTACCGGAGCCGGCATCTCCTTGGCATCTTCGCAAGCCTCGGCCGCTGGGAGGCGGCGACCGCCGACGAGCCGGCGCTGGGCAGCCCGGCACGGTAGGGTCGGCCGGGCCAGCGACCACCAGGAGGATCCCCGGGGAGTAGCCGGACACACCGGGCTGCACGATGGAGCAGGCGGGGAGCCGCGTCTCGCGCCGGGGCCGGCCTTGAGCGACCGCGTGAAGGTGGCTCGCGCGATCCGCGCGCGTCGCGCACACTGGGCCGATGAAC
>JAPVSP010000481.1:0-3102 GCA_047519685.1 Chloroflexota bacterium | reverse complement strand
GCTCGCCTACATCGGGAGCGATCCGGGCTACCTTGGCGAGCTGACGGCCGGCGAGCAGCTCGACTACCTCGGCTCGCTGCGCGGGCTGCCGAAGGGCGCCTGGCGTCCGCTGGTCGAGCGGCTCGAGCTGGACCCCACGGTCCGGATCCGCAAGCTGTCCCGCGGCAACCGGCAGAAGATCGGGGTCGTCCAGGTCTTCATGGGTCACGAGCCGCTCCTCGTCATGGACGAGCCCACCAGCGGCCTGGACCCGCTCATGCAGCGCGAGTTCCTCGCCCTCGTGGCCGAGGTCCGGGCCGAGGGTCGAACGGTCTTCCTCTCGTCGCACAACCTGCCCGAGGTCGAGCGCGCGTGCAACCGGGTCGGCATCATCCGCGAGGGCCGGCTGGTGGACGTCTCGACCGTCGGCGAGCTGATGGGCGAGCACTGGCGGTCGGTCAATCTCGTGCTGGACGCCCCGCCGGAGCCCGGTGCCTTCGATCTTGAGAACGTCGAGATCGTGGCGATCACCGGGCGCGAGGTCCACGTCATGGTCCGCGGCGACATCGACCCGCTCCTCCAGCGGATCGCCAGCCATCGCGTCCAGGACATCGCGATCACGACGCCGGACGTCGAGGACATCTTCCTCCGCTACTACCACGCCCCCGCCGAGTCGCCGGCCGAGCCGGCTCGCGAGGAGGCGACCCGATGACCGCCTTCCGCCTCGAGCTGCGGCGCGATCGCTCGATCCTCTTCTGGCTCGTTGTCGTCCTGCTCGTCTATGGCGGGATCATGGGGGCGATGTACCCCATCCTCCAGGACAACGACCGGCTCATCCAGGACTACATGAAGGTCTTCCCCAAGGAGTTCATGGCCGCCTTCGGGATGACCGGCAGCCTGTCGGATCCGGGCATCTTCTTCACCACGTACGTCGGCAGCTGGCTGTGGCCGATCGTCGCCGGGATCGGCGGCATCATCGTCGGGACGCGGGGCGTCGCGGTCGATCTCGAGCGCGGCTTCCTCGACCTGCCGCTGGCGACCCCGATCTCGCGCGTCCGTTACCTGGCGGCGTCGATCGGCGGCCAGGTCGTCCTCATGGCCGTGCTGGCCGTCTCGGCCGTCGCCGGCGTCCTCGTCGTGGGGATCGCCGTCGGGGCCGGCTTCGACCCGGCGAGGTTCCTGATGGCCGCCCCGCTGGCCTTCGCCTTCGGATGCGCCATCGCCGCGGTGACCACGCTCCTGGCGGTGATCACCCTCAGTCGCGGAGTCGCCGGCGGGGTCGCCGGGGGCCTGCTCATCGGGATGTACCTCGTCAACGTCATCAGCCAGATCAACCGCGACCTCGACTGGCTGTCGACGTTCACCGCGTTCTCGTACTTCGACCCGACGCCGATCATCGACGAGGGCGCCTTCCCGTTCGGCGATCTCGCGCTGTTCGCGATCGCGGCGGGCGCCGCGTGGGGGACGGCGCTCTGGGCGTTCCGCCGGCGAGACCTCGCGGTCTGAGCGCCGGGCGGGATCCCCGGCGCCCTACCGTCGTCAGCCGGCCAGGCCCGCGAGGCCGGGGTCGATCCCGAACACGGCCCGCAGCCGGGCCGCGTCGAGCGCCAGTCCGGGCGGCCCATCGGCGACGACCGCGCCCCGGTCGAGCAGCACGATCCGTGGGAAGAACCGCGCCGCCAGGTGCAGGTCGTGGATGACGGTCAGCACCGTCGTCCCGTCGCGCTCGTTGAGGTCGCAGAGCAGCTCCATCGCCTCCACCCGGTGGCGAAGGTCGAGATGGACGGTCGGCTCGTCCAGCAGCAGGACCGGCGCGGCCTGGGCGACCGCGAGCGCGAGCAGGACCAGCTGACGCTCGCCGAGCGAGAGCTCGCGCGCATCCCGACCGAGCAGGTGCCCGACCCCGACCCGCTCGATCGCCGCCGAGACCGCCGCCCGATCCGCGGGCCGCGGCCCGCGGAGGGGGTCCTCATGCGGGAGCCGGCCGAGCGCCACGACCTCCTCCACCCGGGTGGCGAACGGGATCGTCGTCAGCTGCGGCACGACGGCGAGCCGGCGGGCGACCTCCACGCGCTCCAGCCGTTCGATGGGATCGCCCGCGAGCCGGACGGACCCGCCCCGCGGGGCGAGCGTCCCAGCGGCGACGCGCAGGAGGGTGGACTTGCCCGCGCCGTTCGGGCCGACGAGCGCGACGCGCTCCCCCGCGGCCAGCGACAGGTCGATCCCGCGGAGGACCTCGCGGTCCCGGTACACGACGCGCACGCCGGCGAGGGCCAGGATCGGCTCCCCGGTCCGCAGGGTCGGGGCCGATGGCGGCCGGCCGACGACCGATGACGGGCCGCCGGTCGGCTGGCGGCCTCCGAGCGGGCCCACGATCGGTCCGCTCACAGCTCGTAGCCCGTCCGCGCCCGCCGGAGCAGGGCGAGGAAGAACGGCGCGCCGATGACCGCCGTCACGACGCCGACCGGGACCTCCCCGAGCATCCGGGCGGCCATGTCGGCGAACGCGAGGAGGACCGCGCCACCGAGCGCCGAGAGCGGCAGGATGAGCCGGGCGTTGGATCCCACGACCAGCCGGACCACGTGCGGGACCACGAGCCCGACGAACCCGATGAGCCCGCTCACCGCGACGGCGGCCGCGGTGACCAGGGACGCCAGCGCGAGGAGGATCGTCCGCTCGCGCCGGACGTCGACACCCAGGTGGGCGGCCGCCTCCTCGCCGAGGAGGAGCCCGTTGAGCGTCCGGGCGCGCAGCCCGATCAGCAGCGAGCCGCCGAGGATCAGCGGGGCGGCCCCGGCGAGCCGGAGCCAGGACGAGGCCTCGAACCCGCCGAGGAGGAAGGCGAAGATCTGGCGCAGGCCGGCGCCCGACAGGTACATCGCCATCGCGAGGCCCGCGGCGAGGAGCGAGCCGACCGCGTATCCCGTGAGCAGGAGGCCGGTCAGCGGGGCGAGCGGGCTCGTCCGTGCCAGGCTGTAGACGAGCCACACGGCGCCGAGCGCCCCGATGAAGGCGAGGCCGTGCAGGAGCCCGAACTCGAGGATGAGGACGCGCACCGGCAGCAGGACGGCGATCGCCGCGCCGAGCGCGGCCCCGGACGCGGTGCCGAGCACATATGGGTCG
>JAPVSP010000480.1:0-12599 GCA_047519685.1 Chloroflexota bacterium | reverse complement strand
GGTGGAGCCGGTCGGCGACCTCCGTGACGCGCGGGTCCTTGTTCGCCCCGATGGCCACCAGGTGCGCCGGGTACGGCGCGACCTCGGCCGGCCAGACGATCCCCTTCTCGTCGTGGTGGGCCTCGACGACGCAGGCGACGTTCCGGCCCAGCCCGATGCCGTACGAGCCCATGACGATCGGGCGGCGCTGGCCGTCCTCGCCGAGGTACGTCGCGCCGAGCGCCTCGGTGTACTTCGTCCCGAGCTTGAAGATGTTGCCGACCTCGATCCCGTTGCGGAGGATCACGGGTCCGCCGCACTTCGGGCAGGGGTCGCCCTCGCGGGCGTTGGCGATGTCGACCACGAGGTCCGGGACGTAGTCGCGGGGGACGTTGACGTTGGCCAGGTGGAACGGCTCGCGGTTCGCCCCGGCCACCAGGTTCGGCGAACGTGCGGCGAGCTCGTCGACGACGACGACCGCGTCACGGGCGCCGATCGGGGAGCCGTAGCCGGGCTCCATCCCCCGCGCGCGGATCTCCTCGACGTGCGCGGGCCGCAGGCCGCCCGTCGCCTTGATCGCGTTCACGAGCTTGGTCTCGTTGACCTCGAAGTCGCCCCGGACGATCGCGACGACGAACCGGCCGTCGCCCGCTACGAAGAACGCCGCCTTGGCCGTCCGGTCCGTCCCGATGCCCAGGAAGTCGGCGAGCGCCTGGATCGTGGTCGCGCCGGGCGTCTCGACCTCCTCGAGGGGACGGGCCGCCTCGACCGGCGGCTCGGGCTTGCCGACGACGGCGACCTGACGGTTCGCGGCGTAGTCGCAGGCGGGACAGAGCACCAGCTCATCCTCGCCGGCCGGGTTGAGGACCATGAACTCGTGGGCGAGCGAGCCGCCCATCATCCCGACGTCCGAGCTGACCGCGATCGTCTCGAGCCCCAGCCGCTCGAAGATCCGCTTGTACGCGTCGAAGTGGAGCCAGTAGGCGACATCGAGCCCGGCGTCGTCCCGATCGCAGCTGTACGAGTCCTTCATGACGAACTCGCGGACCCGGATGAGGCCGCCCCGCGACCGCGGCTCGTCGCGGAACTTCGTCTGGAAGTGGTAGACGATCAGCGGGAGCTGCCGGTACGACTTCACGATGTCCCGGAGCAGGTCGGCGACGACCTCCTCGTGGGTCATCGCGAGGACCATGTCGCGGCCGGCCCGATCCTCGAAGCGCGCCAGCTCCGGACCGATCGAGTCGTACCGGCCGCTCTCCCGCCACAGGTCCGCCGGGTGGACGACCGGCATCTCCATCTCCTGGCCGCCGATCCGGTCGAGCTCCTCGCGGATGACCTGCTCGACCCGCTTCGTCACGCGGAAGCCGAGCGGCAGCAGCGAGTAGATCCCGGAGCCGAGCTGTCGGACATAGCCCGCCCGGACGAGCAGGCGGTGCGAGGGCATCTCGGCGTCGGCGGGGTCGTCGCGGAGCGTGGCGAAGAAGAGCTGGCTCAGGCGCATGGCGGGAAGGATACCGGGCGAGCGGGGCGCGGCGTCGAGGGGCGCACCGGCCTCCGGACGGCGCCGGCCGGGGCCGTCGCCAACCGCTACCATTCGGGTGTGCGGATCGCCTCGGCGGCGCCGCCGGCACCCCCGATCCCCAGCCCTGGCCCGAGGTCGTCTCGTCCGTGCAAGGCGTCACCCTGGCTCTCGTCGCGGTCATCGCCCTGGCCGTCGTCTTCGACTACATCAACGGCTTCCACGACACCGCGAACGCCATCGCCACCTCGGTAGCGACCCGGGCCCTCCGGCCACAGCACGCGATCCTCATGGCGACAGCGTTCAACTTCATCGGCGCGTTCGCCGGCACGGCCGTCGCGAAGACGATCGGCAGCGGGCTCGTCGACGAGAAGACGACGACGCAGGCGGTCGTCGGGGCCGCGCTCCTCGGGGCGATCGCCTGGAACCTGCTGACCTGGTGGCTCGGCCTGCCGAGCTCGAGCAGCCACGCCCTGATCGGCGGCCTGCTCGGCGCGACGCTCGTGGCGACCGGTGGGACCGCCGCGTACAAGCTGGGCGGGATCTGGGGCAAGGTCCTCGTCCCGATGATCACCTCGCCGCTCATCGGCTTCACCGCCGCGTTCGGGCTCATGATCGCCCTGTACTGGATCTTCCGGGGCGCCCGGCGCAAGCCGCTCGCCAGCGCCTTCCGACGGCTGCAGGTCCTCTCCGCCGGCTACATGGCCTTCGCCCACGGCTCGAACGACGCGCAGAAGACGATGGGCATCATCACGCTCGCCCTGTTCTCGGCCGGCGTCATCGGCGACATCACCGTGCCCTGGGGTGTCATCGTCCTGTCAGGGAGCGCGATCTCGCTGGGGACGGCCGTCGGCGGCTGGCGCATCATGCGGACGATGGGGCAGCGCGTCGTCGAGCTCGAACCGGTGCACGGCTTCGCCGCCGAGTCGACCGCGGCGAGCGTCCTGCTCGGGACCGCCTTCCTGGGTATGCCCGTCTCGACCACCCACGTGATCTCCAGCGCGATCATGGGCGTCGGGTCGGCCCGCGGCCCGCGCGGCGTCCGATGGGGCGTCGCCCGCCGGATCCTCATCGCCTGGATCGTCACCATCCCCGCCGCGGGCGCGGTCGCGGCCCTCGCCTGGTACGTCATGCGCGCGGTGGGGCTCGCATGACCGAGCACCCCTCCCCGCCTCGGCCGGCGACCGCCGGCCCGGCCTTCCGCCGTCACCCGAATGGAGTCCCCCGATGACCTTCCGCCTGCTGCCCAGGGACGTCCAGTTCTTCGACCTCTTCATCGCCGACGGCGAGAACCTCAAGGCCGCGGCCGATCGGCTCCACGACATGGTCGAGCAGTACGACCGACTGGAGGAACGGGTCGCCGAGATCCGGGTCCTCGAGCACCGGGGCGACGAGATCGACACCGAGATCACGCGTCGGCTCGAGGACGCCTTCATCACGCCGTTCGACCGGGAGGACATCCACGAGCTGGTGAGCCGCCTCGACGACGTCGTCGACGGGATCCAGTCGATCGCCGAGACCTTCGTGATCTACGACATCGACCGGCCCACCGACGAGGCCCGCCGGCTGGCGGAGATCATCGCGGCGCAGGCCAACCAGATGCTCGAGGCGCTCCGCCGGCTCGACGGGTTCAAGGGCCTCGAGCCGAACCTGGCGGCCATCCACACCCTCGAGAACGAGGCGGATGCCGTGTCGAGAGGCGCGGTCGCGCGCCTGTTCCGCGAAAGCACCGACGCGCTCTACGTCATCAAGTGGCGGGACATGTACGACGAGCTCGAGGAGACCATCGACGCGGCCGAGGACGCCGGTGAGGCCCTCGAGCGGATGTACCACAAGGCGACCTGATCCCGTTCGACCCGGGCGAGCACGCGTGCCGTCGGCGCGTCAACGCCCTTGTAGCGAGCCGTTAACTCTCGTGCGGCTCCGGCCGCCTCCGTTCGGCATCGACCGGTCAAGGTCGGCGGAACACGTAGCCAACGCCTCGGACCGTCTGCAGGCAGGACGGGCGGGCCGGGTCCGCCTCGATCTCGGTCCGCAGCCAGTGGACGTGAACGTCGACCGTCCGCGTCTCGCCGGCGTAGTCGTAGCCCCAGACCCGCTCGAGCAGCTGGTCGCGCGTGAAGACCTGGCCCGGATGGCGGACCAGGAAGGCGAGCAGCTCGAAGGCCTTCGGCTTCAGCGGCACGGCGCGGCCGTCCCGGAGCAGCCGGTGTCCGGCGAGGTCCGCCTGGACCCGGCCAAGGTCCACGATCGCCGGTGCCTCCTCGGAGGCCATCCGCTCGCTCCTCCGGAAGAGCGCGCGGATCCGGGCGGTCAGCTCCCGGAGGCTGAAGGGCTTCGTGACGTAGTCGTCGGCGCCGAGCTCGAGACCGACGACCTTGTCGAGCTCGGAGTCCTTCGCGGTCAGCATGACGATCGGCACGCCCGACTCGGCCCGGATGATCCGGCAGACCTCGATCCCCGAGAGCTCGGGCAGCATGAGGTCCAGGAGCACCAGGTCCGGGCGCTCGGCGCGGAACTGGGTCAGCGCCACGCGCCCGTCCGCGGCGACCACGACCCGGAAGCCCTCCGCCCCCAGGGCCTCGGCAAGGGTCTCGCGGAGCGTCGGCTCGTCCTCCACGATGAGCACGGTTCGAGCCACGTCGGCCATGCTCGGGCGCCCTCGTTAACGCATCGTTATGACGACGTTCATTCGTCCGCCGGTCAGCCTGGCCGTCGCTCCCGGATGTACAGCTCGGTGAAGGAGCGGCAGCGGCCCTCGCCGTCGAACTCGAGCAGGAAGGCGTTGTGGTAGCGCTGCTCGATGGACCCATCGCGGGCGAAGTAGTCGCTGTGGCCGACCCCGACCGCCCTGGCCCCATCGACCGCGTATGCCTCGTAGTGGGCATCGTACGTCCCGGGGTCGTCCCGCCCGCTCTCGCTCCCTTCGGGCGCCACCCAGGCGCGGACGATCCCGGCCCGTCCCCGGACCGGCTCGTCCCACGGGTGATAGCGGTACTCGGCGTCGTCGCCGAACAGGTCGCCGATCGCGTCGGGATCGTAGGTCTTCCAGGCGGCGACGTAGCGGTCGAGCCAGCCCTGGACCTCAGCGTGGGTCATCGAGGATCTCCTGTCTGTCGGTCGCCTGGGCGGCGAGCGCCCCCGGGGCGCGGATGGCCATCGCCGTCAGGCGGGTGAACCCGAGGCGCTCGTAGAACGGGACGAGCTCCGGGTCACAGACCAGGTCGATGGCGTAGCGGTCGGGGAGCCGCTGCAGGACGCGGCGCACCAGCTCGCCGCCGATGCCCCGTCCGCGGTACGCCGGGAGCACCTCGAGGAACGGGATGAAGGCCGCCAGAGCGCCGTCGCCGATCACGCTGACGAACCCGACGACGCGGCCCGCGAGGTCGTCGATCGCCAGGATGGTCAGCTCGCTGCCCAGCAGAGCCTGGAGATGCCGTTCGCTCGAGGGCCGGACGGGCCAGCCCTCCCAGAAGCCGGCGAGGTCGGCCGGCCGTAGCTCGGCCGGGTCGTCCGTGTAGCGGATCCCCACCACGAACGGCCTCAGGCGGCGCCGTCGAGCGCGGCGACCGCGCGGTCGAGCCGCTCCAGCGTCCGGTCGTAGCCGAGGGCGACGATGGTGTCGAACAGCGGCGGCGCGGCGGTGCGCCCGGTCACGGCGACCCGGATCGCCATGAACAGGTCTCCCGCCTTCCAGCCCTCGCGCTCGACCAGCGCCCGGACGCGCGGCTCGATCTCGTCCGCCTCGAAGCTGACCCGTCCGACGTCGGCGATGGCGTCGCGGGCGGCCGCGAGCCCGCGGTGCGCGGTGGCCGCATCCCAGCGCTTGGGGATGAGCAGCGACGGGTCGAACTCGATCCGGTCGCGGAAGAGGAAGTCGACGAGGTCGCTCACCGCCCCGAGCGTCGGCAGCCGCTCCTGCAGGACCGGGACGAGCGAGCGAAGCTCCTCGTCGCTCGGCGTCCGTTCGATCCGCCCGGTGGCCCGGTCGGCCTCGAGGAACGGGCGGAGCCGGTCGACGAGGTCGTCGGGCGCGAGCCGCCGGATCCACTGGCCGTTCAGCCATTCGAGCCGCTCGCGGTCGAAGACGGCGCCCCCCTTCTGGACTCGCTCGACCTCGAACCGCTCCACGATCTCGTCGAGCGAGAGGACCTCCTCCTCCGTCCCGGGGGACCAGCCGAGGAGTGCCAGGTAGTTGACGAGGCCTTCGCGGATGAAGCCCTGGGCGATGTACTCGCCGATCGCCGTCTGGCTCTTCCGCTTGCTCATCTTCGTGCGGTCGACGTTGAGGATGAGCGGCAGGTGCGCGAAGGCCGGGACCGGATGGCCGAGCGCCCGGAAGAGCAGGATGTGCTTGGGCGTGTTCGATAGATGGTCCTCGCCGCGGATGACGTGGCTGATGCGCATCGCCGCGTCGTCGACGACGACCGTGAAGTGGTAGAGGGGGGTCCCGTCGGCCCGGACGATGACGAAGTCGCCGCCGAGGTTCTCGACGTCGATCTCGACCCGGCCGCGCACGATGTCGTCGAACGCGACGAGCCCCTCGCCCACCCGGAACCGGATCGCCGGCCGCCGACCCTGGGCCTCGAACGCCGCCCGCTCCTCGGGCGTCAGCCGTGCGCAACGGCCGGAGTAGCGCGGCGCGAGCCGGGCGGCTTGCTGTCGCCTCCGCTCCCGCTCGAGCTCGTCCGGCGTGCAGTAGCAGGGGTAGGCGCGATCCGCGGCGAGCAGCCGATCCGCCGCCTCGCGGTACCGCTCGAGCCGCTGCATCTGCCGGTAGGGCCCGTAGGCGCCGAGCTCGGGACCCCCGGCCACGCCTGGCCCCTCGTCCCAGGTCAGGCCGAGCCAGTGGAGTCCGTCGAGGATGTCCTTCTCGAACGCGAGCGAGCTCCGGGCGACGTCGGTGTCCTCGAGGCGCAGCACGAACGTCCCACCCACGTGGCGGGCGAACAGGTAGTTGAAGAGGGCCGTCCGGGCCGTCCCGATGTGCAGCGGGCCGGTCGGGCTCGGGGCGATGCGCACGCGGATGGCCGGCGAGGGTGGGGCGGGAGTCATGTCCCGATTGTACGGGCGCTCACGGGTCGGTCCGGGGGCGTCCCACCCCGGCAGCGGGGTCGACGAGGCCACCCCATCGGGCGGTCGTCAGGCGCGCGGCGGCACGACCCCCCGGGCGGCTCGCGCGGCCCCGGGGATCCGATGGAACAGGCCCGGATCCGCGTCGCCGGGGAGGACGCGGACGAGGGCGGCGGGGCGGAGGCCCAGGGTCGCCCGGCCGAGCGGCCCCTCCAGCGTGAGCGAGTCGAGGGACTCGGACCGGGCGAGGACGGAGATCGGCGCGCCGGGGGTCAGCGCTCGAGCCTCGAGGTACGAGAGGAGTCCCGTGTCCTCCTCGGCCTCTTCGGTGATCCGGTAGATGGTCGCCCGCTGGCCGGCTTCGACCTGGCTGAGCGGGATGCCGGCCGGCCGACGCCGCGCGGTCTCCGCGTCGATGGGGTTGCCGTGCGGGCACGTCTCCGGGTGCCCGAGGAGCTCGTCGAGGCGCGCCTCCGCCCGTGGCGAGAGGGCCCCCTGGAGGCGCGCGGCCTCGTCGTCCGACTCGGCCCAGCCGAGGCCGACGATCTCGGTCAGCAGCCACTCGAGCAGTGCATGCCGGCGGAAGATCGCGTCGGCGGCGGCCTGGCCGGCGGGCGTGAGGCTCAGCTCGCGGGCCTCGGATCCGACGAGACCATCGGCGATCAGCCGCTTGAACATCTCGCTGGCGGCCTGGGCCGTGACGCCCAGTCGACGCCCGATCTGGGCCGCGCTGACTCGTGCGCCGTCGCCGGCGGCGACCCGCAGCGCCAGCAGGTACTCCTGGGCGGCCGCCGAGAGGTCGGTGGGCCCGTGGCGTCGATGCATGGCCCCATCGTAGCGGGACGGCTCGAGGTGGCAGGGTCAGGCGCAGCAGGTGGGGATCTCGCGGATCTCGACCCAACACCGGTCCACGTCGCTCCCCGGCTCAGCGGCGCGTGCGGGCGGAGATCGCGACGAGCAGGCCGGCCAGGGCGGCGACGGCCGGCGGGACCGCGACGGCGAGCGCGGCCAGCCCGGTGTCACCGCTCATGCTCGAGCCGAGGAAGACGATGCCGGCCGGGATCAGGGCGATGCCGCCGGCGGCGAGACCGACGGACGCGGCGCTCGCGACCGGGTCGACCGGGAGGGGTCCATCCGACGGCCAAGTCGTCCGAGGCGGCGGGGGTCCGGTCCGGCCCGGCGCGGCGGATCCTGCCGCCGGCCGATCCGTTCGGGCCCTGGCCCGCGGCCGCTCGTCGGCCGTCCCCGACTCGGAGCCAGCGCCAGACCCTTGGGTCTCGCCCGATCCGGGGGCCGCGCCCGGCTCGGCGGGTCGCGCGGATGGGCCCGCCACGCCGTCGGGTCCAGAAGGTGGGATCGACGATGCGCGACGGGCCCGGGCCTGGTATTCGGGCCCGTGCTTGCGCGGATCGGCGTACTCCCGCGGATTGAGCGTCCAGTAGGTGCCGCTGCTGGTGCCGTACCAGCTCCCACCGTCCCAGTCAGGGTGGCGCGACTCCGGGACCGCGTCGTCGTAGGTCGTGGAGCTGAGCGTGGCCTTGCGCCGAGACCCCGTCCGACGACTCGACGATCGTCCCGGTCCGCCCGCCTGGTCCGCCCCGCCGCGACCACCCGCCCCGCCGCGACCGCCCGATCCGCCGGGGCTGCCCGTACGAGCGGTGCCGCCCGATCCGCCCGGGGCAGCGGTGCCGCCGGATCGACGCCCCGCCGCCGGGCCTCGCCCATCGTCGGGGCCTGGGCCCGGGCGGGCACCGGCTCGCGACCCGGGACCCGGGGTCGTCCCGTCCGGCGCGGCGCCCGTGCTCGACCTGCCGCTCGGGGCGGCGCCTCCCGAACCCGGCCGGCTGCCGCTCCACCAGCCGCTCGCCGGGTCCTGCCCGCCCCGGGAACGCCCGCTGGAGCCAGGCGAGCCAGCCCGGCCGGTCCTCGCCCGATAGGCCTCGCGGGTCGCGCGCGCTCTCGCCGGGTCCGCCTGTGAGGGACGGGTCGGGTCGGGTCGAGCGGCCCGGCGGCCTCGACCTCCGTGGTCGACGATCGCTTCGTACGCCGCCTGGATCGCCAGGAAGCGGGCGGTCGCCGCCTGCCCCGCCGCGTCCGGGTGGTACTGCTTCGCGAGCCTCCGGTACGCCCGCTTCACGTCATCGAGCGGGGCGTCGGGGGTCAGGCCGAGGGTGCGATAGGGGTCGCCGCTGAAGGTCATGTGGGTCGAGCCGCCACTCCTGCTCGTGCGGCCGCTCGTCGTCCCGTGGCGTCTATCCGATGAGCTCGCCGACCGGCGCCAGCTCGAAGTCGGCGACGGCCTCGGCCGCGATCCGGCCATGCGGGTCGAGGTCGGCGGGCCGGTGGTAGCGGGCGAGCTGACGCAGGGGGCTGCCGTCGAGCACGCCGGCCTGGCGGAGCGCCTCGACCGAGGCGGCCCACGTCGCGCGGTCGTACCCGTCGCCATCTTCGATCTTGATGGCGAGGCCCGATGGCCCCACACCCCGGCCGTTGGTCCGTGGCCCCCGCAGGATGGCGATGCCCCGGAAGCCCTCCATCCCGGACTTGCTCACCAGTCGCCCCGGGGCGGCCTTCATCAGCGACGTATCCAGCCGGTCGCGCGTCCCGCCGACGATCTCGGGATAGGCGAGCATCGCGTCCCGGACGATCGTCAGGGCCGAGCCGAGCCCTCGGCGCGGATCCGTGGCCGCCAGGGCCGCGGGCTCGGCCAGCATCGCGTACGCACGGGCGACCTCGCGGAGCGGGAAGGCATAGGTGGGGACGCCGCAGCCGTCGATCGCCAGTCGGAGCCGCTCCGCCGGGACGCCGAAGGCCCGCGCCACCGCCGATCGGTAGGCGACCTGGGCGGGGTGGTCCTCCGCCCAGTAGTCCTCGTACGACCAGCCCCGCAGTCGGCACAGGAGCAGGAAGACCGAATGCTGCCCGGAGCACATGTGCCGGACCGGACCGGGCTTCTCGCCGTCGCGGGCGAGGCGAGCGGCCGTGAGCGCGTCGAGCGGCATCGCCTCGGCGCCACAGGCCAGGAGGGTCTGCTTGAGCCCTGCGCGGCGGTAGAGTCCCTGGAGGGTCCGGACGTGGAGGTCCTCGCCCGAGTGGGAGCTGGCGAGGAGAGCGATCTCGGCCGAGCTGAGGTCGAACGCCTCGATGCCGCCAGCCTCGATGAGCGCGAGGACCCCGAAGGGCTTGACCGTCGAGCGAAGCGTGACGATGCGATCGGGGTCCCCGAGGACCCGGAGCATCCGCCCGTCCGCGTCCACCTCGACGACGTCCCCACGGTGAACGCTTTCCTCGATCCCGTTGCGCACGACGCGAACGAGGATGGGGACACCGGTCCTGGGGCGCCCCGGCGCAGAAGCGACGCGGCGGCCGTCGGGGCGACCGACTCGGGCGGACGGTCGAGCGGGCCGGTTCGCGACGGGCACGGGCGGGACTGACCTCGGATCCGGGGCGGCAGGACGCGCCGCGATATCCGCGAGGATAGCGCGCCTCGCGCCCGATGACGCGCCGCAGTCTGGCCGGATCGGTCGGTCGGATCGGACCGGCCCACGGTCGACCCACGGCGGGCCGGTGCGCGCCGGCACCGGCGATGCCGAGCGTCGGCACAGCCCGTTGACGACCGCCAAGCGGCGGCGTAGCGTCGCCCGGCGGCCGAGCGGCCGCGATCGTCGTTCGGGTGCCCACGGGCGATGGTTCGCCGCTCGGCTGTCTTCCACTCCCGTGGGGCCGATCCGGGACGCCTCCGATCCCGCCGACCACCCCGCCCGGTGCTAGCATCGCGAGGGTCCCCCACCCTTGTGACGCCGCGGAGGACGCCGTGACCGACGAGATCTCCCCCAGCCTGCACGTCTCGCGCCACCCGGCCATCCTCCACAAGCTGGCGATCCTGCGCGACGAGGACACCGAGCCCAAGAAGTTCCGGGAGGTCGTCCGGGAGCTCTCGTGGCTGCTCGGCTACGAGGCGCTCGCCGACGTCCGTGTCCGCCCCATCACGGTGCGGACACCGATGGAGATGACCCAGGCCGACGAGCTCGCCGACCGGATCGGCCTGGTGCCGATCCTGCGCGCCGGGCTGGGTATGGTCGACGCGATGCTCGAGCTGATGCCGACGGCCCAGGTCTGGCACCTCGGGCTGTTCCGCGACGAGCGGACCCTCCGGCCGGTCGAGTACTACAACAAGCTGCCGGACTCGGCGACCGTCGACCTCTGCCTGATCCTCGACCCCATGCTGGCCACCGGTGGGTCCGCCACGGCCGCGATCGAGGTGCTCAAGCGCTGGGGAGCCGTGCGGATCAAGCTCGTCAACCTCATCGCCGCGCCCGAGGGTGTCCGGGCCGTGACCCAGGCCCACCCGGACGTCGAGATCCACACGGCCTCGCTGGACCGGGCGCTGAACGAGCGCGGCTACATCCTGCCGGGCCTTGGCGACGCAGGCGACCGGCAGTTCGGGACGGGCCGCGCCGAGTAGGCGATCCAGCGGCGCGGTCGCGAAGGGCGTCCGCCGTCACGCCGCCGGCCGCAGCGCTCCCCGGATCATCTTGACCGGTTCGGTCCACAGCGTGGCGAGCGCGGCGATGCCGGCCGCCGGCAGCCACAGCTCCGGCGGCGGCGAAGCGACGTGGAGCAGGTCGGCCAGCGGCCCCAGCAGCACCGTCGCCGGCAGGACCGCCAGCGTGAGCCCCACGAGCGGCAGGACCGTCCGGTTGGCGACGACATCCGAGCGCCAGACGGGCCGCGCCGGCGAGCGCACGACGAAGACGAGCAGCGCCTGGCCCATGAGGAGCGTGCCCCACCCGAGCGCCCGCGCCTGCTCGGTCGCCATGCCGGCGGCCAGTGCGGCCAGGTACGTGCCGACGACCGCCGCGGCGAGCGTGAGGCCGAGCAGGCCCGGCACCAGCAGCCGCCACCCGATGAACCCCGAGCCCGGCGGGCGCGGGGGCCGGGTCATCAGGTCGCTCGCGGGGGGGTCGTTCTCGAACACCAGCGCGATCACCGGGTGCAGGATGAGCTCGAGGACGATGAGCTGGATCGGCAGGAGGAGCAGCGGGTAGCCCAGGAGCGGGACGAGGAAGGCCGCCACGAGGAGCGGCGGGTGGAAGGCGACGAGGTACGCGAACGCCCTCTCGAGGTTGTCGAAGATGCGCCGGCCGTTGCGCACAGCGGCAACGATGGTCGCGAAGTTGTCGTCGAGCAGGACCAGGGCCGCCGATTCGCGCGCGACCTCGGTGCCCCGCCGGCCCATCGCGACACCGATGTCCGCCTCGCGGAGCGCCGGCGCGTCGTTGATCCCGTCGCCCGTCATCGCGACCACGTGGCCCTGGGCTCGGAGCGCCTCGACGAGACGGTGCTTCTGCTCGGGCCGGGTCCGCGCGAAGACGTTCGCGCGTCGCACGATCGCGGCGAGCCGCTCGTCGTCGGCCGAATCGAGCTCGGCACCCGTCGCGATCAGGGGGTCGCCCGCGTCGTCCGCGTGCGGAAGCCCGAGGTCGTCCGCGATGGCGCCGGCGGTGAGCGGGTGATCGCCGGTGATCATCACGACGCGGACCCCGGCGTCACGGCACTCCGCGAGCGCCGTCGAGACCCCGGGTCGCACGGGATCCGAGAACGCGATCAGGCCGCGGAAGCGGAGCCCGCGCTCGTCGGCGCGCCGATCGCCGGACGCGGCATCCAGGTCGCCCGACGCGACGGCGAGGACGCGCATCCCCTTCGACGCGAACGCTCGGTTGGCGCGCAGCGCCGCCTCGCGCTCCTGCTCGGTGGCGCCCGCCCGGTCGAGGATCCCCTCCACCGACCCCTTCGCGTTGACGCTGACCCGGCCGTCGTGACGCCACACGTGGGACAGGTACTTGTGGTGCGGATCGAACGCGTAGTCCGTGGCCAGGATGCCCCGGTGCAGGTGGTCCGGGTCCAGCCCGCGTTCGCGCGCGTAGCCGACGATCGCCTGCTCGAGCGGGTCGAACGGCCGCGGCTCGCAGGCCAGCACCGCCGCGCGGAGGAGTCGCCTCGCCTCGCCGTCCCCGGCGCCGTCCGC